>JANXRT010000174.1 GCA_025356735.1 Acetobacteraceae bacterium
GCACCATCACTGAAAAAGCGGGAGCATAAACATGGCCTGGACTCAAGACCAAATGGCAGCGCGTGCCGCCCGGGAACTGCAGGACGGTTTCTACGTCAACCTCGGCATCGGCATTCCGACGCTGGTGGCCAACCACATTCCCGCCGGCATCGACGTTCAGCTGCACAGCGAGAACGGCATGCTGGGCATCGGCCCGTTCCCCTTTGAGGGCGACGAGGATGCCGACCTGATCAACGCCGGCAAGCAGACCGTTACCGCGTTGCCGACCACCAGCTTCATGGACAGCGCCGCCAGCTTCGCCATGGTGCGCGGCGGCCACATCGACATCTCCATCCTGGGCGCCTTGCAGGTGGCCGAGAACGGCGACCTCGCCAACTGGATGATCCCCGGCAAGATGGTCAAGGGCATGGGCGGTGCGATGGACTTGGTCGCCGGCGTCGGCCGGGTGGTGGTGCTGATGGAGCACACCGCCGGCGGCAAGCCCAAGCTGCTGCACCGATGCACCCTGCCGCTGACCGGCAAGGCCGTGGTCAGCCTGGTGGTCACCGAACTGGGAGTGTTCGCCATCCGGCCGGGCGGCGTGGTGCTGGTGGATATGGCGCCCGGAGTCACGATCGCGGAGCTGCGGGAGAAGACGGAGGCGGACTTTACGGTCGATGAGGCCTTGAAGCAGGCAGCTTAGGAAGGATGGGGCTCTGCCCCAAACCCCGCCAGGAGTAGCGCTCCTGGACCCGCACCACTTAGGTAAGCACGGGCACGTTCCGTGACAGCGGCCGCCGGCAGCTGCTCCGGTGGCCCGCCATACAGAATGACCGTGGCGCCCTCGAGCAGCGCCGTCAGCCCAGGCCAGGAAACATTCGCGGCAACCAGAACACGATCGTCGGCGCGGATGTCGTGCCACAACAGCGTCTCGGCCAAGCCCCGGGCCAGGACAGCCCGCGGCCATCGCCGGCGCAGCATCGGCGGCAGCATGGCGGCCTGCCGATCCGCCAGCAGCTCGTCGCGCGACAAGCTCCGCCGCGTGCCGTCGCCGGCCAGCAGCACCAGCGCCTCCCTCCCCCCGGCATGCCGCGCCAGGAACCGCGGCCCAGGGCCAAGCCTCGCGAACGCCGCGACCTGCTCGTAGAACCAGGCCGGATCGGCGGCGGAACACTCCCGCAGGCCAACCCACCCCGAAAGCTGCCGGTCGCGCGGGCGACAGGAATTGAGCCACAGCAGGAACGCCCACGCATTGGTCGTGACGGAAGCTTCTCGGTCCACCGGATACGAGGGACGATTGAAAGACATGCCGGCTGAACCCCGCTCAATGGCCACTTGATCCGCCGCATCGGTCGGGTCTATATGCCGCCTCCCGCCGGTGGGGGCCATAGCTCAGCTGGGAGAGCGCCTGAATGGCATTCAGGAGGTCAGCGGTTCGATCCCGCTTGGCTCCACCAAACCTTTCCACATTATGGCACTGCTGTCCGGACGCAACTTGCCGGCTTGGCACCTTCATTCCTGGCTTTGTTGGATCGTACGGTCTATTTCGTGATCCACGCGCGCTCATCTGGGAATAGATCGTTTCATGGACAGGCCCATTCGCCCGAACCCGGCTCTAGATGGCCTGAACCCGGACGCCGTGTCGGCGCCCTCCGGCGGCGATACCTATGCGACGATGAAGAACCGCAACATCATCGTTCCGCCCGACGCATCCGGCCATTTCTCCGTCGAGCAGCACTTCTTCTACGACATCATGGAAAAATTCCTGAGCGAAATCCAGATCGACGAGGACTGGTATCTGGCGAAATATCCTGACGTGCAGGAAGCGATCGAGACCGGCCGGGTAAAGAGCGGCCGTCACCACTACGCAAGGTTCGGCTTCTACGAGCACCGGCTGCCCTACGCGATCGAGGTGACCGAGAAGTGGTACATGGACGCCTATCCAGACATCAAGGAAGCGATCCAGAAGGGCATCTACAAATCCGGCCAGTCGCACTTCGAGCTGAACGGCTTTCGCGAGGGCCGCATGCCGTTCCCGAACTTCCTGCTGCTGACCCAGTAGCACCCAAATGGTGACGTTGGTCATGAACCGACCCTGGAGAATGCGCATAGACGGACCCGGCCACCTCGGACACGGTTAGGGGTATGACCACCCCCGACCTGGCGGCGCCCGACCTGGTGGCGCCCGACCTGGCAGCACCCGACCTGGCAGCACCCGACCCGGAATCGAACGAGCACGAAACCTTCGACGAAATCGAATACCTGCGCATCCACCAGGACGTCGCCCAGGCGATCGCGCGCGGCGAGGTCGCTTCCGGCTACGCCCACTACGTCGCGTTCGGCGTCATCGAGGGCCGGGCCCTGCCGAGCCCGACGCACGAGCCGCGCAACCGGCTGCTGGTTTCGCACCCGACGCCGGCCTCCGTGCCGCCGCACGAGACGCGGTTCGCGATCGACTCGCTGATCGTCGCACCCGCCGGCGGCCTCATGATCGTCGGCTGGATCAACGACGCCCACGATCCGATCCAGTGCATCCGCATCGCCGGCGCCGGCTGGCGCGTCACCATCGATCGGGCGCGGTTCGTGCGCGTGCGGCGCCACGACGTGGAGCAGGCGCTCGACAGGAACGGCCAGCACCCGTTCGGCTTCTTCGGCTTCCTGCATTTCGACCGCATGGTCGATGGCGCCGGGCCGTGCCTGGTCGAGATCTGGCTCGCCGGCGGCAGTTCGGTCCTCCTGCCGGTCACGCCGCAGGTCGTGGGTGACATCGAGCTGCGCGACATCGCCCTCACCCATCTCGGCACCGCCTCGTTCGCCGGCAACGCGGCGGTCGAGCGGGTGGCCTGCCTCGATGCCGGCTTCGGCGACGAGCTGGTCCGGTTCAACCGCGCGATCACCCGGCGGATCGTGGCGACGCCCTACGTCGAGCGTTTCGGCCCCACCGGTAAGGCCCCCGGAGCAAGATCCCCCCGCGGCACCATCGTCGTCTGCCTCTATGGCCGGGCGGAATACCTGTTCCTGCAGAACTGCCTGTTCGCCGGGCTTCCCGGCATCGAGGACTATGAATTCATCTACGTCTCCAACAGCCCCGAAATCGGCGAGACCCTGCTGCGCGAGGCCCGCTCCTCCAGCCTGGTCTATGGCCTGCCACAGACGGTCATGATCCTGCCCGGCAACGCCGGCTTCAGCGGTGCCAACAACGCCGCCGCCGCCATCGCGCGCAGCGGCCGCATCCTGGCGGTCAACCCCGACGTGTTCCCGCGCGACCCCGGCTGGGCCCGGAAACACCTCGACGTGCTGGACAACGCGCCCGCCGAGCGCACCCGGCTGTTCGGCGTGCCGCTGTATTACGACGACGGCTCGCTGATGCATGGCGGCATGTTCATCGACGTCGATATCGGGCTGTCGATGGCCAGCGGCATTCCCCGCGCCCGGCGCCTGCTCCGCGTCGAGCATTACGGCAAGGGCGCCCCCGCCGACGCCACCAGGTTCACCCGCTCCCGCCCGGTGCCCGCGATTTCCGGCGCCTTCATCTCGATCGACCGCGCCTGGTTCGAGCGGCTCGGCGGCTTTTCCGAGGACTACCTGTTCGGCCATTACGAGGACGCCGACCTAAGCCTGAAAAGCATCGCCGCCGGCACCGTGCCGTGGCTGCACGACATCCGCATGTGGCACCTGGAAGGAAAGGGATCGACCCGGCTGCCTCCGCACGAGGGCGGCTCGGCGGTCAACCGGTGGCTGTTCTCGCGTCGGTGGTCCGCCATGGTCGAGGCCGGCCTGAAGGGACCCAGCCCGACATATCCGGCCCCTGAAGCCTTCTCGCCCGGGCCCACAACCCGTGCGCGCATCCGATCGACACCTGCCAGATGAAGGTCCTGCTGGTCGGCGTGCACCATCCGGAGCTCGTCCGCGGGGGCGCGCAGCAGATCTGCTACGAGCTGTTCAAGGGCCTCCAGGCCCGCCCGGAAATCGAGCCGGTGCTGCTCGCCGCCGTCGATCCCACCTTCAGGGCGCTGTATAAAAGCGGCGCCCGCATCACCGGCTTCGACGGACGCGAGGGCGAGTTCCTCTATCTCGGCCGCGACTACGACTACACCTGGCACAAGGTATCCAACCCCCAGCTGCTCGAAGCCTACTCGGAATTCCTGGAGATCGTGCGGCCCGACGTGGTCCATTTTCACCACTTCATGCTGCTCGGGCTCGACCTGTTGACTCTGACCCGGCGCGTCCTGCCGCGCGCGAAAATCCTCTTCACCTTCCACGAGTTCATGTCGATCTGCGCCGCCGACGGCCAGATGGTCCGCACCTTCGACCGATCGCTGTGCACCCGCGCCTCGCCGGTGCGCTGCCACCAGTGCTTCCCCGATCGCGGCCCGGAGGAGTTCTTCGTGCGCGAGATGTGGTTCAAGCGCCATCTGTCGGTCGTCGACGCCTTCACCACGCCTAGCCGGTTCATGATCGAGCGCTATTCGGCATGGGGCCTCGACGCCGCGAAGATCCATCACGTCACCAACGGCCAGCCGGACTACAGCCGCGGCGCTCCGCCCGCCGAGAAGCGCGCGAAACGCAACCGCTTCGGCTTCTTCGGCCAGCTCGTTGACAACAAGGGCGTCTGGCTGCTGCTGCAGGCGGTCCGCCAGCTCCGCGCCGAGGGCTTCTCCGACTTCACCGTCGAGATCAACGGCGACAACCTCCGTTTCGCCTCCGACGTCCGCCGCGCCGAAATCGAAAGCTTCCTCGCCGACGAGGCCGCCTTGCCGTTCGCCGACCGCCGCGTCGTGTTCAACGGCTCCTATGACGTTGACCAGCTCGCCCGCCGCATGGCCCGCATCGACTGGTGCATCGTCCCCTCCGTCTGGTGGGAGATTTTTGGACTTGTCATTTCCGAGGCCTGGATGTTTGGCCGCCCGGTGATCGCGGCCAACGTCGGCGGCCCGGCTGAGCGCATCACCGCCGGACAGGATGGCCTGCTGTTCGAGGTCGCCGACGCCGGCGCCCTGGCCCGGACCATCCGCCGCGCCGCCACCGAAAAGGGCCTGTGGGACCGCCTGGCCAAAGGTATCCAGCCCCCCGCCAACCAGGAAGTGATGGTGGACGCCTTCCTTGCTCTCTACGGAATGGATTTCAAAGGCTCGCCTTTGATCGGGGTCCAGGAGTGACACCCCTGGCCTTGCCTTCCTGGCAGGATTTCGACGCCGCCTGGTACCGCGCAACCTACGCCCTCTCACCGGAGGAGGACGCCCAGGCCGACTATTTTTTGGTTGCCGCCCGCTCCCCCAACCGCTTCTTCGACGAGGCCTTCTACCGAGCCCGCTACCCCGAGGTCGAAGCCTCCATAGCAGCCGGCCACTTCCGATCCGGCTTCGACCATTACCGCCAGGTCGGCCTGCATCTCTGCGCGCCCCACTGGCTGTTCGACGTCGAGTTCTATGCCGCGGGCTCCCCCGACATCACGCCGGAGGCTCTCGCCGCCGGTGGCTTCGAAAACGCCTACGACCACTATTTGCGCGTCGGCTGCACCGAGGGCCGGCTCGCCCATCCGCTGTTCGATCCCGCCCGGTTCGGCGCCCCGTTCCCGGCCTACCTCGCCGCCCTCGACGAGCGACAGCCCGAACGCCCGACCTCGCTCTATTTCGACCTCGCCTGGTACCGCGACACCTACCCGCAAGCCCTCGCCGCCGTGGCATCGAAATCCTTCCGCGGCCTGCTGCACCATTACCTCTGCAACGCCAGCCCCGAATTCGACCCGCTCTGCGACTTCTCGGAGACCTTCTACCGCGCCCGCTACCCCGACGTGGCCCAAGCCGTCGAGGCTGGGTTCTTCGTCAACGGCTACCTTCACTTCCTCAAGCAGGGCGTGTTCGAGCGCCGCAGCCCGACCGCCTACATCGACCTCGACCACTACTGGCGCCACGAAGCCGTCCGCCGCGACATCCAGTCGGGCCAAGTGCGCGACGCCTTCGCCCATCTCCTCACGATCGGCATTCCCGAGGGGCTGAGCCTGGCCCCCTTTGCGGCCCCACCCGACATCGCGGAGGAAAAGACCCGCGCCTTGTTTGCCGCCCAGGCGCAAAGCCTGCTGCCGATTTTCGCCCGCAGCAAGCTCGACTTCACCGTCGCCGGCAAACCCGTTTGCAGCGTCGTCATCGCCCTCAGCAACGGCTTCCCCCTTGCCATGCTCACCCTCGCCTCGCTGCGCCAAAACTTGTCCGCCCCGATCGAGCTGATCCTGGTCGATAACGGCTCCGCCGACGGCGTCCGCCAGATCGAACGCTACGTCGCCGGCGCCATCCTCCTCCGGTTCGACACCAACATCGGCTTCCCGCGCGCCTGCAACGCCGGCCTCCAGGTCGCCACCGCCGACGCCGTGCTGTTCCTCAACAGCGACGTCCGCCTGGAATACGGCGCCCTCGACGCCGCCCTCGCCCGGCTCCATTCCGACCCCGCCATCGGCGCCGTCGGCGGCAAGATCGTCCGCACCAACGAGACCCTCCAGGAAGCCGGCTGCATCGTCTGGCGCGACGGCTGGACCACCGGCTACCTGCGCGGCGCCTCCCCCCTCGCCGCCGAGGCCTGCTTCACGCGCGACGTCGATTTCTGCTCGGCGGTGTTCCTGCTCGCCCGTACCCCCCTGATGCACCAGCTCGGCGGCTTCGACGACGCCTTCTCCCCGGCCTACTTCGAGGACGCCGACCTCGGCCTGCGCATCTGGCAATCGGGCTACCGCGTGATCTACGACCCCGCCATCGTGCTGCACCACTATGAGCACGGCAGCTCCCGCGATCCCCGCGCCGCCCTCGCCCTGATGCGCGCCAGCCATGGGCGGTTCGTCGAGAAGCACGCCCTGACGCTGCAATCCCGCCCCGACGCCTCGCCCGTCGCCGAGCTCTTCGCCCGCGACCGCGCCAGCCGGCACCGGATGCTGTTCATTGAGGACACCATCCCGCTGCGCACCCTCGGCTCGGGCTACGTCCGCGCCAACGACATCATCGCCGCCGCCGCGGCACAAGGCTGCCACGTCACCGTCTTCCCGATCCACCCCGCCGACGCCGATCCCGCCGCCATCCACGCCGAGTTTTCCGACGATGTGGAAATCATCCACGACCGTGGCGTGGACGATCTCGAGGAATTCCTCGCCCAGCGCCCCGGCTTCTTCGAAACCATCTGGATATCGCGCACCCACAACCTCGACCGCATCCGCCCGATCCTGGACGCCGCCTTCCCGGCTGACCGTTCCCGGCCCCGCCCGCACATCGTGCTCGACACCGAGGCCATTGCCGCCACCCGCACCCGCCTCCGTGCCACCGTGCTGGACCACACCCCGGCCGAGGACCTCCGGGCCGCCCTGCTCGACGAATTCCGCAACGCCGGGTTCGCCGACATCGTGCTCGCCGTCAACGCCGAGGAACGCGGCCTCCTCCTCGGCATCGGGCTGCAAAACGTGACGATGCTCGGCACCTGCCGCGCGGTGAGCACGACCCCGCTGCCGTTCGCCCAACGCGACGGCATGCTGTTCATGGGCAGCCTGCACGCCGCCGGCACGCCCAACCACGACAGCCTCGAATGGTTCGTGGCCGAGGTGCTGCCCCTCGTCGAGGCCGAACTCGGATACGAAACCCGCCTCACCATCGCCGGATACGTCGCCCCCGGCCTCGATCTCGAAAACTTCGAAAACCACGGCCGCATCACCCTCCAGGGCCCGGTCGTCAACCTGGAACCGCTGTACAACCGCCACCGCATCGCCATAGCCCCAACCCGGTTCGCCGCCGGCACGCCATACAAGGTGTACGAGGCCGCGGCACTCGGCCTGCCCGTCGTCACGACCACCCTGCTGGCGAACCAACTCGGCTGGACCGACGGCAACGAGCTGCTCGCCGCCCCCGGCGAAGACCCACATTCCTTCGCGCGCCAGGTGGTGAGGCTGTACCGCTCCGAAACCCTGTGGAACGACATCCGCGCCGCCGCCACCGCCCGCATCGGGCGCGACCACGATTCTGCGGCTTTTGCTTTGACTGTGGCTGATATCCTCGGCAGCAAGGTTGGGCTCTGCCCAAACCCGCCAGGAGAAGCGCTCCTGGACCCGCATTCGTAAAGCGAAATTAAACCGCCACTTCTCCCCCGCCCCTTGTGGGAGGGGCCGGGGGAGGGGTCGCCAACAACCTCCCCGAACCCCGGCTCGTAAATTCTCACCGTCGTCTCAACACGACGATCCCGCGACCCGATCCCACCCGACGACACCGGTCCCGCTTTCCGCACACTGACAACCGGCCGAGCCACCAGCGCCGCCGCCATCGCCGCCTGGTCGCGCCGCAGCCACTCGGCCGGCTCGTCGAGCCCCGGCGGCGGCAAGGCCGCCTGCAGCACCCGCAGGATGTCGAAGAACGCCGTGCGCGGCAGCAGCAGC
>JANXRT010000183.1 GCA_025356735.1 Acetobacteraceae bacterium
GGGCGTGAGGTTTGATTTGGCCCGGATGCAGGCGCGCAAGGACGAGGTCGTCACCGCCAACGTCCGCGGCGTCGAGTTCCTGTTCAAGAAGAACAAGGTGACGTGGCTGCATGGGTCGGGCCGGATCGCCGCCCCCGGCCAGGTCGACGTCGATGGCACGTTGTATCAGGCGAAGCACATCGTCATCGCTACTGGCAGCGAAAGCGTTCCGTTGCCCGGCGTCGAGGTTGACGAGAAGACGATCGTCAGCTCGACCGGCGCGTTGGAGCTCGATGCGGTGCCGCAACACCTAGTGGTGATCGGCGGCGGCTATATCGGCCTGGAGCTCGGCTCGGTCTGGCGCCGGCTCGGCGCCGAGGTCACGGTGGTGGAATTCCTCGATCGGCTGGTGCCGACCATGGATGGCGAGATCGCCAAGCAGTTCCAGCGCATCCTGGGAAAACTCGGGATCAAGTTCCGGCTCGGCACAAAGGTCACGGCCGCCGAAAAGACCAACGAGGGCATCGCGTTGACCCTGGAACCCGCCAAGGGCGGAGCCGCCGAAAAGATCACCGCCGATGTCGTGCTGCTGGCGATCGGCCGCCGCCCGTACATCACCGGGCTTGGACTCGCCGAAGCCGGAGTGGAGCTGGACGATCG
Source organism: Acetobacteraceae bacterium (assembly GCA_025356735.1). GTDB lineage: Bacteria > Pseudomonadota > Alphaproteobacteria > Acetobacterales > Acetobacteraceae > PALSA-911. The sequence continues at coordinate 640 of JANXRT010000183.1, forward strand.
CGGCCGGGTGCGGATCGATGCGCACTACGCGACCAATATCTCCGGCATCTACGCCATCGGCGACGCCATCGCCGGGCCGATGCTGGCGCACAAGGCAGAGGAGGAGGGCGTGGCCCTTGCCGAGCGCCTTGCCGGCCAGGCCGGCCACGTCAACTACGACGTCATTCCCGGCATCGTCTACACTTGGCCGGAAGTGGCCTCCGTCGGCCGGACGGAGGAAGAACTGAAGGCCGCCGGCGTCGAGTACAAGATCGGCAAATTTCCGTTCACCGCCAACGGCCGCGCCCGCGCCATGGGCGACACGGACGGCTTCGTGAAGCTGCTTGCCGACGCGCGCACCGACCGGCTGCTCGGTGCGCACATACTGGGGCCTGACGCCGGCACCCTGATCGCCGAGCTGGCAACGGCGATGGAGTTCGGCGCCTCGGCCGAGGATGTTTCCCGCATCTGCCACGCCCACCCGACACTCAACGAGGCGGTCAAGGAAGCCGCCCTGGCGGTCGAGGGCCGGGCGCTGCATATCTGAAATCATGAAGCCGCTTGGCCTGACCATGGGCGACCCCGCCGGCATCGGCGGTGAGCTCACCTTGGTTGCGTGGCTCCGCCGCCGCGTCACCGGACCGGTGTTCGTCGCGCTGGATGACCCGGAACGACTTGCTTCCCTGGCCTCACATCTGGATTTGAACGTCCCGATCCGAACCGTTGCCGCTGTTTCCGAAGCGGATCAGGTGTTCGCCAAGGCCCTGCCGGTGCTGCCGGTTCGGCTGGCGGCCTCGGTCACGCCGGGCCGATCAGATCCGGCCAACGCTTCCGCCGTGCTGCACTCGATCAAACAGGCCGCCACGCTGGCGATGAGCGGTGATATTGGCGGCGTGGTCACCAACCCAATCCACAAGGCCGCACTCTATGCCGCCGGTTTCTCGCACCCCGGCCACACGGAATACTTGGCCGAACTTACGCGCGCGAAAAACCCGCCGGTGATGATGCTGGCCTGCCCGGCGCTGCGGGTCGTGCCGGTCACCATCCATGTCTCCCTGGCTCGCGCGATCTCGATGCTGACGACGGATGCCATCGTGACGGTGGCGCGCATCACTGCCGCCTCATTGCAGCACGATTTCGGCATCGCCGAGCCGCGTCTGGCAATTGCCGGCCTTAATCCCCACGCCGGCGAGTCCGGATCGCTGGGCAAAGAGGAAGAGGAAATCATTTCGCCAGCGATAGAAATTTTACGGGCTAAGGGCTACGAAGTGACCGGCCCCTGGCCCCCCGATACCATGTTCACTGCCGACGCCCGCACCCGCTACGACGTCGCGATCTGCATGTATCACGACCAGGCGCTGATCCCGCTGAAAACGCTCGACATGCATCACGGCGTCAACGTCACGCTTGGATTGCCGATCGTGCGCACCTCGCCTGACCACGGCACTGCCTTCGACATCGCCGGCCAAGGAGTCGCCGATCCATCCAGCTTGATCGCGGCCCTCGACTTGGCGGCGCAACTCGCGACACGCCGGGCATCCGTTTAGCCGGCGCGCGCCTCGATCACCGACACCGGCGAAGCGGTTGGCGTAATGCCCGTGATCCGGAGCCCGGCCGCGCCGAGCAACGTATGGTACTCGGCTTCCGTGCGTTCACGCCCGCCCGGACCGACCAGCATCTCGAGGTCGAGCAGGAACGGTTCCATTAACCCCGGCTCGGCGCGTTCGGGCATGACGCGTTCCAGAATCAGGATCACGCCGCCGGCCGGCAGTGCGAGGCGGCATTGTTCGAGCAGCACCGCCGCCCGATCATCGTCCCAGTCATGCACGACCTGTTTCAGCAGGATGGCGTTGGCGCCGCCGGGAACGGTTGCGAAGAAGTCGCCCGGCGTGCACACGCACCGGTCGGCGACGCCGTGCCGCTCCAGCACCGGCCCGGCACCGGCAACGACATGCGGCAGGTCGAACAGCATGCCGGCCAGCAATGGCGTCGCCGCCAGCACGCTGCCGATCATTTCGCCGGTGCCGCCGCCGACATCCATCAGCGTGCCGAACCGCGAAAAGTCGAAAGCAGCCAGCACCGCGCGCGCCTGCAGCACCGTGAACGCCCGCATCGCGTCGTTGGCGATCGCGGTGTCCGCCGGGTTGGCGGCATAGTGCCCGAATATCGTCTGCCCGGGTGGGCGGTCGACCGACGGCGCGCCGGTGCGCAGCGAGCGCATCAGGCCCGACCAGATCTCCCAACGCTGCGGCCCTGCCAGGAATAGCACGCCGGCACGCATCGAGTGCGGATGGTCGGCACGCAGCCGGTCGCCGGTCTCGGTTAGGGCGAAGCGGCCATCCGCGCCCTCGGTGAACACCCCCGCCGCCGCCAGCG
>JANXRT010000232.1 GCA_025356735.1 Acetobacteraceae bacterium
CTGCTGGCCCGCGTCGAGGCGCTGGCGCGGCGCGGCCGCGGCGTCAGCCCGGTGACCAAGCTGATCGTCGAGGACCTCGAGATGGACCTGCTGTCGCGCCAGGTCCGCCGCGCCGGCCAGAAGATCGACCTGCAGCCGCGCGAATTCCGTCTGCTCGAATACCTGATGCGCCATGCCGGGCAGGTGGTCACCCGCACCATGCTGCTGGAAGGGGTGTGGGACTACCATTTCGACCCGCAGACCAACGTCAACGACGTGCACGTCTCGCGCCTGCGCCAGAAAGTCGACAAGCCGTTTCCGACGCCGCTGATCCAGACGGTGCGCAACGCCGGCTACATGCTGCGGGCCGACGCCATCTGATGTCGGTGACGCAGGCCCTGGCGCCGGCAAGAAGCTCCAGACGCAAGTTCGGGCGCTCGGCCAGGCTGCTGCGTTCCGCCGGCATCCGCTTTGCCGCGATCTACGCGGTGCTGATCTCGGCCAGCGCCGTGGCGCTCGCCTTCGTGCTGTGGCTGGAAACCGCCGGCGTGCTGGATGGCCAGACCGAGACCTCGATCGGCCTTGACATCGCCGACCTCACGCAGCGCTGGCAGGCCGGTGGGCTGCCTCTGCTCAAGGCCACCCTGGATGAGCGCGTGTCGCAGAACATCGATGGCGACTCGGTCTATCTGCTGACCGACGCGCGGATGCGGCGGATCGCCGGCAACCTCGACGCCTGGCCAGCCGGCATCGACCGCGAGCAGGCCTGGTACGAGCTGGGGGTGGAGCGCGCCGGGCTGCGGGTGATGACGCGGGTGGCCTATGTCGGCTTTCCCGACGGCAGCCACCTGCTCGTCGGGCGCGACATCAGCGTGCGGGTGGCGCTGCGCGCGTTGGTCACCCACGCCTTGTACTGGTCGCTCGGCTTTGTGCTTCTGCTCGCCGGGCTCGGCGCGCTTCTGGTGCGCGGCCTGTTCGGCCGGATGCTGTCAAGCGTTTCGGCCACCGCCACGGCGATCTCCGACGGCGACCTGTCGCGCCGGGTCGTCGAGTCCGGCAACGGCGACGAGTTCGACCAGCTGGCGCAGACCATCAACGACATGCTGGATCGTATAGGGCGCTTGATGGAGGGCGTGCGCCACGTCTCCAACGCCATCGCGCACGATCTGCGCACCCCGATCGGCCGCGCCCGCGCCCGGCTGGAGGAGGTCGCCACCCATGCCGCGACGCCGACCGAGCTGCGCCGCGCGATCGACCGCGCGACCGAGGACCTCGACGGCATCGCACGCGTGTTCCAGGCGCTGCTGCGCATTGCCGAGATCGAGGCCGGGGCGCAACGCGCGGCCTTCGCCGGCATCGACCTGGCGCCGCTGCTGATCGACATGGCGGAGCTTTACGGCGCCGTCGCCGAGGAGCGCGGCATCCTGCTTAAGGTGAACCTGCCGCCGCGCCTCGCGGGCTACGGGGACGCCGCGCTGATACAGCAGGCGGTGGCCAACCTGCTCGACAACGCGATCAAGTTCTCGCCCGAAGGCGGCATCGTCGAGCTGCGCGGCGCGGCCGGCTCCCGGCAGATCGTGCTGAGCGTGTGCGACAACGGCCCCGGCATACCGGAACCCGATCGCCCGCGAGCCGCGGAGCGCTTCTTCCGCGGCGAGGCGGCGCGCAGCACGCCAGGCTCCGGCCTCGGCCTGGCCATGGTCCAGGCAGTCGCCGTCCTGCACGGCGGCACGCTCACGCTGGAGGACGCCAAGCCTGGGCTGCGCGCCGTGCTGGCCATGCCGGTGCCGGAGGGCACCGCAGGCAAAAAGCATGGGGCTCTGCCCCAAACCCCGCCGGGGTAGAGCCCTGGGGCGCATTCCTCAAGTAGAGGGGTTCCAAGGGGCGACGGCCCCTTGGCGGGTTTGGGCGTAGCAGGCAAAGGTTCCGACTGGCTGCCTTCAGCCAGTTGGAATGCCTGCGGAGGGAGAGCCCAACCTTGCTGCTGCCAAGTCGCCGGTGAACCGATCGCGCCAGGCGTCGAGGCTGTTGCGGCGCATGACCGCCATCATGGCGGCGTGGCGTTCCTGGCGTTCTTCCAGGCGCATCGACAGGCCGCGGTCGAGCGTCATGGCGACGCCGACCGTGTCGTAGGGGTTGATCAGCAGGGCTGCGTCGAGTTCGCAGGCGGCGCCGGCGAACTGCGACAGCACCAGCACGCCGGGGTCTTCGGGGTTCTGGGCTGCGACGTATTCCTTGGCGACCAGGTTCATGCCGTCGCGCAATGGCGTCACCAGGCCGACATCGGCGAGGGCGTAGAGCGGCATCAGCGCCGATCGGGGGAAGCTGCGGTTGAGGTAGCGCAGCGGCATCCAGTCGATCTCGGCGAAGCGGCCGTTGATGCGGCCGGCCTCGGCTTCGAGTTCGCGGCGGATTTCGCGGTAGGTCTGGATGTCGCCGCGCGACGGCGGCGCGATCTGCAGGAAGGCGACGCCGCCGCGCGCCGCCGGCACGTCCTCGAGGAACTGCTCGAAGGCGTGGAAGCGCTGCTTCAGGCCTTTGGAATAGTCCAGCCGGTCAACGGACAGGATCAGCTGGGAATGGCGCAGATCGCCCATCAGCCGCACGGCGTTGCGCTGGTTGGTCGGCGCGCTGGCCTGGGCGCGAACCTCGTCCACATTCACGCCGATCGGATAGACGCCGGTGCGTACCATGCGGCTGTAGGCATGAAGCGTTTGTCCGGTGGGATCGTCGAGGGACCGCGTGCCGTCGCAATGACGGAGAACATAGTCGGAAAAACCCTCGCGGTCGGTTTCGGTCTGGAAGCCGATGAGGTCGTACTGGCACATCGCCTGGATCAGCTCGGCGTGGGCGGGGATGGTCATGAACACGGGCGGAGCGGGAAAGGGCGTGTGCACGAACAGCCCGATGCGGTTGGCGCAGCCGGCCTCGCGCAGTGATTCCGCCAGACACAGCATGTGGTAGTCATGCGCCCAGATCAGATCGTCGGGTTCTATCTCGGGAAGCAGGGCGCGGGCGAAGATCTCGTTGACGCGGCGGTAGCCGGCGAACTCGTTCCAGTCGAACCGCGACAGGCTTGTCTGGTAGTGCAGCACCGGCCACAGCGTGTCGTTGGCGAAGCCGCGGTAGAACTCGTCATAGTCGCGCCGGGACAGGTCGACGGTGCACAGCGTGATCGCGCCGTTCGTCTGGCGTGCCTTGATCGTGGTCGAGGTGCTGGCTGCGATCTCGCCGCTCCAGCCGAACCAGACGCCGCCCTTTTGGCGCAGCGCGTCGAGCACGCCGGCGGCGAGGCCCCCGGCGCTGGCCTGGCCCTCGTTGATCGGGGCGACGCGGTTGGAGACGACGACCAGCCGCGACATGACAGGGCTTCCGGTTGGACAGCACGGCAACGTGACAAGGCGTTCCGGCGCCGCCGCTTCTAGGATCAATCCGCGTCCAAGTCATTCCAGCTTATCCGCGGCCGCAAATCGCCGCATCCTCATCCATGCCGGCGTGTCCACGCGCGCCGCTCAAAGGTCGAAATATAGCCACATTCGGCACCTAGACCGGGTGCCGCCGAAAGCCTTGACCACGACCTCGATTGCCCGACAGGCGGTCGAATTTTCGATTTGCCCCTCAACGAAAGGCGCCTGCATTCATGCGTATCGCTCAAGTCGCTCCAATGTTCGAGGCCGTGCCGCCGAAGCTGTATGGCGGCACCGAGCGGGTGGTGTCGTTCCTGACCGAGGAGCTGGTGGCGATGGGCCACGACGTGACGCTGTTCGCGACCGGCGACAGCGTGACTGCCGCGCGGCTGGCGGCAACCCGCAGCGAGGCGCTGCGGCTGGACCCGACCGTTCGTGACTGGGTGGCGCTGTACTACAAGATGGTCGAGACCATCTTCCGCCGCGCGCATGAGTTCGACGTCGTGCATTTTCACATCGACTACTTCCCGCTCAGCCTGTTCGCGCGCCAGGGCACGCCATACCTCACCACGCTGCATGGGCGGCTCGACCTCGCTGAGTTCGGTGAGGTCTATCGCACCTTTCCGGATGCGCCGATGGTTTCGATCTCCGACAGCCAGCGGCTGCCGATACCGGATCTGAATTGGGCGCGCACGGTGAAGCACGGCCTGCCCGCCAACCTGCTGACACCGCAGCCGGGGGGACAGGACTACTTCGCGTTCCTCGGCCGGATCTCGCCGGAAAAGCGGCTCGACCGGGCAATCCAGATCGCGGCGGCCGCCGGCGTCAAGCTGAAGGTCGCGGCCAAGGTCGATGTCGCCGACAAGGTCTATTTCGAGAATGTCATCCGGCCGCTGCTGGGCAGCCCGGACATCGAGTTCATCGGCGAGATCGACGACAGCCAGAAGCCGGCCTTCCTGTCCGGTGCCCGCGCGCTGCTGTTCCCGATCGACTGGCCGGAGCCGTTCGGCCTGGTGATGGTCGAGGCGATGGCCTGCGGCACGCCGGTGATCGCCTTCCGCCACGGCTCGGTGCCCGAGGTGATCGACGAGGGCGTCACCGGGTTCATCGTCGATAACGTCGAGCAGGCGGTCGCCGCCGCCGGGCGCATCGGCGAGCTGGACCGGCGACGGATCCGCGGCGTGTTCGAGAAGCGCTGGACGGCGCGGCGGATGGCCACGGACTATGTCGAGCTTTATCAGGAGCTGATGGCGAAGACCCGGGTGCGGGAACTCGCCTGAACTTTTCAGGCGTTCCAATAAACCGAAGCCGGGCATCTCGTTTGCCCGGCTTTTGTTTGCCGATTGCTTGCCGGATGAGCTAAGCCAACGGGTATTCAACTCCGGCTATAGCTCCGAACGGCTTCATGAACGACAACAGCATTTCAACGGTCCAGTCCCGCACCATGGTTGACCGCCTGCTGCCCGGCCACTTGCCGCCGGCGCGCAAAAGCCTGTTCGCCCTCAGCCTGCTGAGCTTCCTGTTGGCGGCGGTGCAGACCGGCTTCGGGCCGTTCGTGTCGGTGTGGCTGACCGAGAACGGCCTGCCGCAACGCGAGATCGGGCTGATCCTCAGCGTCGGCACCATTTCCGGCATGGCCGGGCAAATCCCCGCCGGCATGCTGATCGACGCGCTGCCCAACCGCCGGCTACTGATCGGCATCGCGCTGGCCATGTTGGCGGCCGGCGCGCTGGTGATCGGGCTGTTTCCCGCCACCGTGCCCATGATCGGCGCCGAGATGCTGCATGGGCTGGCCAGTTGCGTGCTGGTGCCCGCGGTGGCTGCGCTGACGCTCGCCTTGGTCGGGCACGAGAATTTCGGCGAGCGCGTCGGCATCAACGCCCGCTACAGCTCGGTCGGCAACGCGGTGTTCGCCGCGGTGCTGGGGCTGTGGGGCACCTGGCTGCCCGAGCGCGGCATCCTGCTGCTGACCGCGGCGATGGTGCTGCCGGCGCTGGTGGCGCTGGCGCTCATCCCGAAACAGCCGGTCGGCATGTCGTCGGCAACCCTTGCCGAGGAAGAGAAGCTGATCGAGCAGGCACCGCCCGAGTTGACCTCGCGCTGGCGCGATCTGCTGCTCGAACCTGGTTTCATGCCCTTCATGCTGTGCGCCGCCCTGTTCCACCTGGCCAACGCGGCAATGCTGCCGCTGGCGCTGAACACCTATGTCGCGGGCCAGAACGGCGCCGAGTGGATCGTGTCCGCCTGCATCATCGTGCCGCAGCTGGTCGTGGCACTCGCCTCGCCCTGGATCGGGCGCCGGGCCCAGGCCTGGGGACGCCGGCCGGTGCTGCTGCTGGGGTTCCTGGCGCTGCCGCTGCGCGGCCTGATCTGCGCCGTGCTGCCCGGCCCGATCCTGCTGGTCCCGGTGCAGCTGCTCGACGGGCTGAGCGCCACCGTGTTCGGCATCATGGTGCCGGTGATCGCGGCCGACCTCAGCCGCCGACTAGCCTGCCTCAACCTGGCGATCTCCGCGATCAACCTGTCGGTGGCGCTGGGGGCGACCGTCAGCACCACATTGGCTGGAGTGATCAACGATCAGATTGGGGCGCGCGTGGCTTTTCTGGTGCTGGCGGCGGCTGGGGGGCTGGCGGCGGCAATGGTGTGGCGGTTGATGCCCGAGACGTTGGCCGTGGACATTGGGGCGGACGGAAGTAAGGTTGGGGCTCTGCCCCAAACCCCGCCAAGGGACTAGTCCCTTGTGACCCATTTTGTAAGGTTCAGGATTCATGGATCAGGTGACGCCCGCTCTGGCTCCACACCTTGCCGAGCCGGAGGGCGACTTTCAGACGCTGCATGAGTTCGTGGCCGCCGCGCGGGCAAACCTCCCGGCCAACATCTGGGACTACCTGGTCGGCGCCACCGAAACCGAAACCACGATGCGGCGCAACCGCCTGGCGCTTGACACCATCGCGTTGCGCCCGCGGGTGATGCGCGACGTCTCCAACGTCGATGTGTCGGCAACGTTCTTCGGCCAGCGATCCCGCCTGCCGATCATGCTGGCCCCTGTCGGATCGTTGGAATCCTTCCATCCGGATGGCGCCGCCGAAGCCGGGCGTGGGGCCGCCGAGTTCGGCGTGCCGATCATCGTGAGTTCCGTGACCAAGCCGGGCCTGGAGGAAAGCGCCGCAGCCTGCACGGGGCGAAAGATCTTCCAGCTCTACGTCCGCGGCGACGATGCCTGGATCGACGCCATCGTGCGGCGCGCCATCGACGCCGGCTACGAGCAGTTCTGCATCACCGTCGATACCGCTTCTTACAGCCGGCGCGAGCGCGACATCGCCCGCCGCTTCGTCAAGCCGTGGCGCGCGGCGGCGACGGGGGTCGAGTTCCAGGCGGCGTTCAGCTGGGACAACGTGCGGCACTTCAAGGACACCTGGAAAATTCCCCTGATGCTCAAGGGCATCGCCACCGCCGAGGACGCCGACCTCGCCTGCCGCGCCGGCGTCGATACGGTCTATGTCTCCAACCACGGCGGCCGCCAGCTTGACCACGGGCGCGGCGCCATGGACGTGCTGCCGGAGGTGGTGGCGGCGGTGGCGAAGCGCGCCGGCGTCGTGGTCGATGGCGGCTTCTGCCGCGGCACCGACATCGTGAAAGCCATCGCCATGGGCGCCGACGCGGTCGCGGTCGGGCGGCTGTACTGCTACGCGCTGGCGGCCGGCGGAGCCACCGCCGTGCGCCAGTTGCTGGAGCTGCTGGAGACCGAAACCGCGATCGCCATGGCGCTGCTCGGCGAAACCAGCTTCACCGCGTTGAACAGCACCCACATCCATCGCGGCGCGCCGGCGGTGGTGCAGCCGCACGTTCACAGCGCCTTTCCGCTGCTGTTCCCGACGCCTGAATCCCTGACTTGACCGCCGCCCTTCGTGACGACCTGGTTTTCGTCTATCGCGAGCTGGCGCGGCTTGGCCTGAACCAGGCCAGCACCGGCAACGTCAGCGCGCGGGACGGGGCCGGCATGCTCATCACGCCATCCGGCTGCGACGCCGAAACCGTCTCGGCCGGGGGCATGGTCGCGATGGCGCTGGACGGCGCCAGCCAGTCGCCGAACAAGCCATCCAGCGAATGGCACATGCACGCCGCGATCTATTCTTCCGACCCGCGCGCCCAGGCGATCGTGCACACCCATTCCGATGCCTGCACGGCGTTGGCATGTTTGGGTGAGGATTTGCCGGCGTTTCACTACATGATCGCGGCGTTCGGCGGCGACGAGGTTCGTTGCGCGCCCTATGCGACGTTCGGCACCGCGGAGCTGGCGCCGCTGGCGGTGGCGGCGATTGCCGGGCGTAGTGCCTGTTTGCTGGCCAACCACGGCGTGATCGTTCATGCCGGTTCGCCGCGCCTGGCGCTGCGGCAGATGGTTTTGCTGGAGACGCTGGCCCGGCAGTTTTTATTGGCACGCTCCGCCGGTGTGCCGCGGATTCTGAACGCGGCGGAGATGGAAGGCGCGCATCGCCGCTTCCAGACCTACGGCCAGCCCTAACGGATGCGCCCCGGGGCGCTACCCCGGCGGGGTTTGGGGCAGCGCCCCATGCTTTCTGTCTTGACGTGGTAGTCTTGGCAGGATCGACTGATTGCAACCGATAGGGAAACGACCATGAACCCAACGCGCCGAAATGTTGCCGCCATGGCGCTTGCGCTGGCTGCCTTGCCGCGGGGCGCGCGGGCCGAGGACAGCGTGCGGGTGGGGGCGACGTATCCGTTGAGTGGCGGGGCGGCCTCGGCCGGGGTTGCGGCGAAGGCCGCGATCGAGGTTGCGGTGGACATCGTCAACAACGCGCATCCGGAGCTGGCGGCCTTGCCGCTGGCGGCGACGGCTGGCTTGCCGAGGCTGGGCGGGCGGAAGATCGAGGTGATTTTCACCGACCACCAGGGCAATCCGGCGACGGCGCAGAGCCAGACCTTGCGGCTGATCACGCAGGAGAAGGTGGTGGCGATGGTTGGCGCCTACCAGTCGAGTTGCGGTTTGACGGCGAGCGCGGTTGCGGAGCGGTATGGCATTCCGTTCATGGCGAGCGAGGCCTCGGCGCCGAGCCTGACGTTGCGGGGGTTCAAGTGGCTGTTCCGGCCGACGCCGATCGGCACGCATTTCGGCGCGGCCTACGCGGATTTCCTGGGCCAGATGGGCAAGCGCGGGATGAGCGTCGGAAAGATCGCGGTGGTGAACGAGAACACCGAGTACGGCACCTCGACCGGGGATGCGATCGTCAAGGCGATTGCGGACAAGGGCCTGAAGGTGGGTTTGCGGATTTTCTACAACGCCAACTCGACCGACGTGACCGCGCAGGTGCTGCAGCTGAAGAACGAGGGGGCGGATGCGGCGATCTTCGTCAGCTACACGTCGGATTCGATCCTGTTCATGAAGACGATGCGGAATCTGGGGTGGAAGCCGCCGATCCTGATCGGAGACGATAGCGGGTTCTCGGACACCTCGTTCATCGAGGCGGTCGGGGATCTGGCGGAAGGGGTGATCAACCGCAGCTCGTACGATGTCGGCAAGCCCGGGTCGGTCAGTTACATCGTCAACGATCTTTATACGAAGCATGCAGGGCACGCGTTGGACGATACCTCGGCGCGGGCGATGCAGGGGTTTCTGGCGTTGGCCTATGCGATCGACCAGGCGGGTTCGATCGAGCCTGAGAAGATACAGCGGGCGTTGATCGACACGGATCTGAAGGCTGGCCAGCTGATGATCGGGTATAACGGGATTCAGTATGACGAGACCGGGCAGAACAAGCTGGCCTCGACTTTGCTGGTTCAGTTGAGGGGGAAGAAGTACATTCCGGT
>JANXRT010000260.1 GCA_025356735.1 Acetobacteraceae bacterium
CGTCGCCATCGCGCTATATCCGGCGCTGGCGGTGGCGCTGACTGCGGCGCACCGCTCGATCGCCGATCCGGACCAGGCCTGAATGGCGCACCCGATCAAACGCGAAACCCGGCACGCCAACGTCTTCACCCGGCGCGCGCTGCTGATGATGGGCGGGCAGGTGGCGTTGCTCGGGGCACTGGCCGCCAAGCTCTACCAGGTCCAGATCCTGCAGGGCGGCCGCTACGCCACCCTGGCCGACGAGAACCGCATCAGCGCCCGGCTGGTGGCGCCGCCGCGCGGGCGCATGCTCGACCGCTTCGGCGTCGTGCTCGGCGGCAACAAGATCAATTGGCGCGCCCTGTTGATCGCCGAACAGACCACCGACTCCGCGGCCACCCTGGCGGCATTCTCGAGGATCGTGCCGCTTTCCGACTATGAGCAGGCGCGGATCGAGCGGGAGATCCACCGCCACCGCCGCTTCATCCCGACCATGGTGCGCGAATTCCTGAGTTGGGAGGAAATGGCCGCGATCGAGGTCAACGCGCCGGACCTGCCCGGCATCGTGGTCGATGTCGGCACCTCGCGGCTGTATCCGTTCAACGAGCTCTACGCCCACCTGGTCGGCTACGTCGCGCCGCCGAACGAGGACGACATCGAGGACGAGCCGATGCTGGCGCTGCCCGGCATCCGCGTAGGCCGCGCCGGCCTGGAAAAATACCACGACGACGCGCTGCGCGGGCGCGCCGGCGCGGTGCAGATGGAGGTCAATGCGTTCGGCCGCGTGATCCGCGAGCTCGACCGGCAGGAGGGCGTGCCCGGCCAGGATGTCGGGCTGACGCTCGATGCCGGGCTGCAGCAGGCGGTGGCCAGGCGGATCGGCGAGGACAGCGCCTCGGTCGTGGTGATGGACTGCCGCAACGGCGAGGTGCTGGCGATGGTCAGCAACCCCTCGTTCGATCCGACTCTGTTCAACTCGGGCGTGTCGCCCGCGCAGTGGGCGGAATGGACCCGCAACCGCCGCGCGCCGCTGATCAACAAGGCGACCTCCGGTCTCTACGCGCCCGGCTCGACGTTCAAGATGGCGACCGCGCTGGCCGGCCTTGCCGCCAAGGCGATCACGCCGAACGAGCGGATTTCCTGCCCCGGATTTTTCGATCTTGGCGACACAAGGTTCCATTGCTGGCGCAAGGGCGGCCACGGCGCGCTCGATTTGCGCGGCGCGCTGAAGAACTCCTGCGACGTTTATTTCTACGAGGTCGCCCGCCGCGCCGGCATCGACCGGATCGCCGAAACCTCGCACCGGCTCGGCCTGGGCGTAATGCCGCAGATCGAGCTGCCCGGCGCCCGCCCCGGGCTGATCCCGACCCGCGCCTGGCGCCACGCCCAGGGAAAGGCCTGGAACATCGGCGACGCCATCGTCAGCGGCATCGGCCAGGGCTACATCCAGGTCACGCCGGTGCAGCTCGCGACCTATGCCTCCCGGCTGGCGACCGGGCGCATGGTCGAGCCGCATCTGACCCGCACACTGGGCGGCGCGTTGCAACTGGGCGTGCAGGCCGCCGACTGGCCGCCGCTTGACGTGCCGGACCGCGACATCCGGCTGGTGCGCGAGGGCATGTGGCAGGTCGTCAACGAGCCCGGCGGCACCGCCCCGCAGGCCAGGCTGCCCGGCGAAATGCGGATCCAGATGGCCGGCAAGACCGGCTCCTCGCAGGTCCGCCGGGTGTCGCGCGAGCAGCGCGAACACGGCTTCAAATCGGAAAACCTGCCCTGGGAGTTCCGCCCGCACGCGCTGTTCGTGGCCTATGCGCCCTATGACACGCCGCGCTACGCGCTCGCGGTGGTGATCGAGCACGGCAACGCCGGCGCCGCCGTCGCCGCCCCGGTCGCACGCGACATCATGATCGAGACCCTGAACCGCGATCCCGCCGGCCGCATCGAGCCGCCGGGCGCGAAGCTCGCCGATGTGAAATCGAGGGCAGCCGGATGATCGAGCGCCGGTTGATCCGCGAGAAATCGTTCGACCTCACCGGTAAGCTGTGGCGCGTCAGCTGGATCTACGTGCTGCTGCTTGGCCTGCTCGCCGGCGTCGGCTACGCGGCGCTGTACAGCGCCGCGGGGGGCGCGGCAGAGCCGTACGCGACCAAGCACGCGCTGCGCTTCGCGACCGGCGTGGTGCTGCTGGTCGGCATCGCCATGGTCGACATACGGTTTATCGCAAGGCTGGCCTGGCCCGCCTACGCGGTGTGCGTCGGCCTGCTGGTCGCGGTCATGCGCATGGGCCATGTCGGCAAGGGCGCGCAGCGCTGGATCGATCTCGGCGGCCTTCAGCTGCAACCGAGCGAACTGACCAAGATCGCGCTGGTCCTGGCCCTCGCCGCCTGGTTCCAGCGCGCCTCGTGGGAGCGTGTCGGCAACCCGCTCTTCCTCATCCCGCCGATCCTCGCGGTGCTGGTGCCGGTCGCGCTGATCCTGAAGGAGCCCAACCTCGGCACCGCGATGATCACCCTGCTGGTCGGCGCCTCGGTGTTCTTCGCCGCCGGCGTGCGCTGGTGGAAGTTCCTCCTGGTCCTGCTGCCGGTGCCGTTCGCCGCTCAGATTGGCTACGGCATGCTGCACGGCTACCAGCGCGCGCGCATCGACACCTTCCTCAACCCGGAAAGCGATCCGCTGGGTGCCGGCTACAACATCATCCAGTCGAAGATCGCGCTCGGCGCCGGTGGGCTGTGGGGCAAGGGATTCCTGCAGGGCACCCAGGGCCTCCTCAACTTTCTCCCCGAAAAGCAGACGGACTTCATCTTCACCATGATCGGCGAGGAGTTCGGGCTGGTCGGCGGCATCGCGGTTATCGCTCTGCTGTGCCTGATCGTGGTCGCCGGCATGGCGATCGCGCTCAACTGCCGCCACCAGTTCGGCCAGCTGGTGG
>JANXRT010000277.1 GCA_025356735.1 Acetobacteraceae bacterium
CGCGCGGCGGCAGCACGCCCGAGCTCGACCTGCTGGCGACCGCGACCGGGTCGCAGCTGCTGCCGCGGCTGCACGAGCAGCAGGCGCAGGCGACCGCGCGAATGGCCGAGATGGGCGGCTCCGATGGCTCCAACCTGCCCCGCATGGTGGCGGCACGGGCTCAGGTCGCCGACATCTCACGCTCGATCGCGGCCGAACGGGACCGCATCCGCCAGACGCTGCAGGCCAAGGCGGTGATGGCTCGCCAAAGCGAGGACAACCTCAACAAGTCGCTCAGCGAGCTGAAATCCCGCCTCGGCCGGTCCGATGGCGATTCCGCGCGGATGCAGGGCCTAGAGCGCGACGCCGCCGCCGACCGGGAGCTTTACACGACCTTTCTCGCCCGCTCACGCCAAACCGATCCGGACGTCAACTATCAGGCCGCCAGCGCGCGGATGCTGTCGCCGGCGACGGTGCCGCTGACCGCCTCGTCGCCGAACAAAAGCCTGCTGCTGCCGTTCTCGCTGCTGGTGTCGCTTGGCCTCGGCACGGTCGCCGCGGTCGTGCGCGAGAATTCCAGCCGCGGCCTGCGCAGCATGGGCGACGTCCAGCGCACCATGGGCCAGGTCTCGCTTGGCCTGATCCCCTTCGTCGGCCGGAACAACCGCAACCAGGCGCGCAGCTTTGAGGAGGCGGTTGCCGGCGTGCTGGCGCGGGTGATCATCCCATCCACCACCCCGATGCCGTGCAGCATCCTGGTGACCTCGGCGGTACCCGACGAGGGCAAGACCCGGACCTCGATCGCGCTGGCGACCGCCGCGACCGCGCGCGGCATGCAGGTCCTGCTGGTCGATGCCGATCTGCGCTCGCGCTCGCTGTCCGCTGCCGCGGGACTGGACCGCACCGACCGCAACCTGGCACAGCTGCTGCGCGGCACGATCACGGCCGACGAGGCGATCCATTTCAACCCGGCCTGGGGCTTTGCCGTGATGGCGGCGGGATCAGCCGGCGGCAGCCCGATGAACCTGCTCGGCAACGGCAGCTGGGAGGCGATCCTGCGCGGGCTGGAGCAGATGTACGACCTCGTGATTATCGACTCGCCGCCGGTGCTGGTCGGCGGCGACACCTGGATACTGGCGCGCGCACCGAAGAAGACCATCGTGCTGTCGCGGTGGGGCTCGACGCCGCAGGCGACACTCGAGCTGGCGATCGACCAGCTGGTCACGGCGCAGGCCAAGATCGCCGGCGTCGTCCTGACGATGGTCGCCTCGCGGGAGCACTCGACCTACGGCTACGGCGACTCGGTGGTGTTCTCGCCCAAGCTGAAGCGGCACTACGACGGTCCGCGTCGGCTGTCCTGATCCGCGCATCCTGGAGCATCGTCATGGCGGTGCGCAGCCCAAATCCTGGGTTCGCGCCGGAGTTGTCCTGCATATGAGATCGAGTCCATGACCAAGCTGAACGTCGGGCGGGCCACTTTCTGGGCGGTGCTGGAGACCGGTGGCGCCCAGGTATCGGCCTTCCTGTTCTTCGTGGTGTTCGCGCGCATCCTCTCGCCGGAGGAGTTCGGGGTCTATGCCCTAGCCTTGGCTATCGTCGGCGCGGTCAACATTGTGCTGTTCCAGGGATTCGGCGACGCGCTGATCCAGGCCGAGCGGCTGGACGAGAGCTATGTCTCGACCGCGTTCTGGACCAACATGATGCTGGCCGGGGGCATGATCGTGGTGCTGCAGATCATCGCCCTGATGGCGCCGATGCTTTTCTCCGAGCCGATGCTGCGCCCGGTGATAGCCTGGCTGTCGCTGCTGTGCATACCGCGGGCCCTGGTCAGCGTTCATTCCGCCCTGTTCCGGCGCTCGCTCGATCTGCGCGTGTTCGCGATCCGCACTATCCTCGGCTCCCTCGCCGGCGGCATCGCCGGCGTCGCCCTGGCGCTGCACGGCTGGGGCGTCTGGGCGCTGGTGGTGTCGCAGTTCATCCAGTCCACGCTGATCGTGTTCATCATGTGGCGGTCGAGCGACTGGCGGCCACGGCTGCTGTTCTCGGGCACGGCGTTCCGCAGCCTGCTGCACTTCAGCAAGCACTTCATGACCGCCAGCATCATCAGCTCGACCATCGACGAGTTCGGCTCGATCCTGATCGGCCTCAGCCTCGACATCACCGCGGTCGGCTACTACGCGTTGGCGCTACGCGTGCTGCGGGCGATCATCACTATCGTCTTGACGCCGCTCCAGCTGGTGATGATGCCGGCGCTCAGCCGCATCGCGCACAACCGCAAGCAGTTCGGCGCCGCCTATACCGACATGGTGCTAATGACCAGCACGATCTGGCTGCCGTTGGTGGCGGCACTCGGCGTGGTCGCGCCCGAGCTGCTGCCGATGGTCTTCGGGTCGCACTGGAGGATGGCGGTGCCGGTGATCCAGGCGATGTGCTTCGTCTCCCTGACGATGCCGCTATGGACGTTCTCCGGGCAGGCGCTGTCGGCGCTCGGCCGGCCAGACGCGTTCGCGCGCGTCGCCTTCTGGCAGCTCGGCCTGTACTGCATCGTGTTTCCGCTGGCGGCGCATTTCGGCATCGTCGTCGTCGGCTGGTCGTGGTCGGCGCTTTCCGCCCTGATGGTGCCGATCGCCTTGAGCCGGCTGCATCAGCTGTCCGGCCTGGATGTCGGCGCGCTGCTGATGAAGAACGCCCGCATCGCGCTTTGCGGCGGCGCCCTGGTCGCGACGATGGTGGTGCTGCAGACCCTGCTTCCTCCCGGCTTGTGGCGGATGGCGGCCGAATTGCTGGCCGGCGCGGTCGTCTATGCCGTCGCCCTCAACATGGTGCTGCTGCCGGGCCACCTGACCCGTATCGTCGCTCTGGCGCGCGGGTCGATACCGGCGCTCGGCTCCTGATCGCTTCCAAACGATCCGATCGTTTCTAGAGGAAAGGCCTCGCGATGATACCGAAGCGCATTCATTACGTCTGGGTCGGCGGTCCTCTACCGGATGCGCAGCGCGGCTACATCGACAGCTGGCGGACGACCAACCCGGACTACGAGCTCGTGCTGTGGAACGAGGACAACATCGACTTCTCGGTCGATCTGATCCGCAAATCATATGAGGAGCGGAAGTGGGCCAAGGTCGCCGACATTGTCCGGCTGACCGCGGTGCATCAGCAGGGCGGCGTCTATCTCGACACCGACATCCGGCTCTACAAGCCGCTGGATCCGTTGTTGCAGCACCGGTGCTTCTTCGGCTTCCAGACGGCGGCGCGGTCCACCGACCAGGTCGCCAACGGCATCGTCGCCGCCGAGCCGGGGCACTGGTTCGTCGAGCGGGCGCTGAAGCGGCTGCTGGCCATCCGGTCGATGCCGTTCGGGCTCGATCGCCCGACCAAGTTCGGGCCGAAGCTGATCACGCGGCTGCTCTACGAGGAGGGGTTGAAGAGCTACTCGCCCGCCGGCGTCTATGTGAAGGACATCTTCATCTGCCCGATGCCGTATTTCTTCCCATACTCGTTTGACGAGGCGTTCCACGAATCCTGCATCACGCCGGAAACCTATGGGGTTCATTTCTGGGAGAAATCCTGGGAAAAGGACTTGCCCGGCTGGATTCGCTTGGCGAAGTCGGTTCGCGCCCAAGCGCGTCGGCTGTCGAGCCAGGCGGCGTAGATGCCGACCCTTCTCGGGGAGCGGCAGGCTGCTCCCGGGAAGGGCGAAACCGCTGGCTTACGGCTGCGGCTGCATGGCGTCGCGCGAAGTTCACCGCTGGCCGAACGGTTGGAAGCGCGGCTGACGGGCCAGGCGTTCTGCCGGTTCGATGCCGTCTCCCGTCCCCGCAGCCGGTGGCGGCGGCAGGTTCGCGGCACGTCGATGCAATGGTGGACCGAGGCCGGCCCTGATGTCGTGCCTGGGGTCGGCGCCGATGCGGACGACATCGATCTTGACCTGCATCGGCAGGCAGCCGGCACTCGGCGAAGCTGGTGCATCGTCGATGCGGCCGGCGTGCCGCTGCTGCACGCCTTCCACGCCCTCGACGTCTGCCGGATGCCGCCTTATTTGGCCTCGCTGTATCTGATCGAGAGCTGCGACGGCGGCGCATCGTGGCAGGTCGCGGCCGAGGCCCATTTGTCATCGGCCAGGTCCTACCGCGCGTTGCTCGACGATCTCGGCGACACCTGCGCCGAGCTGCTTCGAACGGGCTTAAGTCGGATCGCCCCCGCGGAAGATGCCGGCCACGGGCGGCCCTGGAACCCGACCCTGCCGGCGCGCGGCCGCGCCAACGGCCTGCTGCGTGCCCGGATCGCCAGCGCCGTCGCGTGGCTGAAGGCCGGTCTCGGCGGCGACCTCTATGGCATCGCGATCCTCGACCGCCAGCCCGGCAGCTTCCTGATCGACGAGGTCATGGCGGTGTCGAGCTGGTCCGAGATACCGGCACGCGACGGCTTCATCGCCGACCCGTTCTTCTGGCCGGGCCGACCAGAAAAAATCCTTTGCGAAATCTACTCCCATACCACCGGACTTGGCCGGCTGGCCGCGGTCACGCTCGGCCCGGGCGGAATATCCGAGATCGAGCCGGTGGCGATCGCGGCCACCGGCCATCTTTCCTATCCGTTCGCCTGGGCGGAGGACGGCGAGGTTTTTTGCCTGCCCGAGATGGCCGCGTCGGGGCGTCAGGTCCTCTGCAGGCTGATCCCGGGCCACGCGCCGGTCGAGGTCTGCGTGGTGGCCGAGAACACGGCGATGGCAGATCCGACGCTGATGCGGATCGACGGCACCTACTGGCTGGCCTACACCGACGCCGACATTGATCCCTATAACAATCTGTGCCTGATGCACGCCGATCGGCTTGAAGGACCCTGGCGGGCCCATGCCGGCAATCCGGTGAAGATCGACGCGAGGTCGTCGCGTCCCGGTGGCATGCCGTTCCGAATCGGCGATGCGCTTTTCCGTCCGTCCCAGGATTGTTCGCGCACCTATGGCGGCGCGCTGGTCATCAATCGGGTCAGGGTCTGCACAGCCGAACGCTACGAGGAGGAAGCGGTGGTGGTGCTATGGCCCGATCCCAAGGGCCGGTATCCGGACGGCGTGCACACTCTGTCGTTCGGCAACGGGATGGCGGTGATCGACGGCAAGCGGATCTCCTATCATCCGGCCATACTGTTCAACAAGCTGGCGCGTCGGCTGAGGCGCGATCGCCCACACGCCAGCAAAATGCGGGCCGACACGTTGCCAACGGCAACAAAGGGTTGCCAAACGGTCATGGAATCTTCAGGTTGGCACGGTCCTACAACGGAAATACGTGCGCAATGAACTCGCCGGCACCGAGCACCCAACGCGATCGACGGCATCCGGACCGGGTGCGGCCGGGCGCGGATAGCGGGCGGATAGACGCCGCCTCGTGGGCCACCTTACGGGGAAGTGGCCTTGACCGCGCGGCGGCAGGCGGAGGAGAGGCTGGACTTGTAGGTCTTGAGGCACATCGCCTCGCTCCTGGGTTGCACCACGCCGGGGTCGAGGCCGGGACAGAAGCGTTTGGATTCCTCGACGCAGGCACGCGCGACCTGCTTGTAGGCTACGGCACGATCGGTGGTCTGCGCCATCGCCGGCGGCATCAGGATGCCGCCGGCGATGCAGCATCCGGCCAGAATCACGAGCGATTTGATGCGGGTTTTCACAACGGTCATGGTCGTCTCCATCTCGGCCGGGCGATTCTACACCTTCAGCCGGTTTACAAAAGAGCCGTTGCCGCGGGGTGGCGCCGATGACCCGCCTTCAGGCTGGCGCTCCATCCGGCATCGGGCCTCGGAATTGTAGCGGGAGAGGCGGCATGAGGCTTGACCTGGCAATCGTCGCGCTCACCACCGCGCTGGTCGTCGCGCCGACGGGAGCCGCCCGCGCGCAGCTGCTTGACCAGCTTTTCAGTCCCGGCGCGCCGGGCTACCAGATCGAGCCGGGCGTGACCGTCCTCACCCGCGAGCGGCCAGACTTCGACTTTCCCGGGATTCGCACCGGCGGCTTCCTGACCCATCCGCAGGTTACCGAGTCGTTCGGCTACGACGACAACGTGACGGGCACAAGGCGTGCCCGCGGCAGTGCCCTGGTTGAAACCAGGCTGAACCTTCAGACCGCCTCCGATCTGCCGCGCTACGGCGTGACCGCCGGGATCACGGTCGACGACTACCGCTACCTCGATCAGCCGAGACAGTCGCTGACGAACTGGATCGCCTCGCTTGGCGGCACCTACGATCTCGGTCGCGACAAGGCCTCGCTCAACTACTACCA
>JANXRT010000286.1 GCA_025356735.1 Acetobacteraceae bacterium
GCGCATCGATCCGCACCCGGCCGCGATCGTCCAGCTCCACTCCGGCTTCGGCGAGTCCAAGCCCGGTGATGTACGGGCGGCGGCCGATCGCCAGCAGCACGACATCGGCGGTGATCTTTTCGGCGGGTCCGCCCTTGGCGGGTTCCAGGGTCAACGCGATGCCCTCGTTGGTCTTTTCGGCGGCCGTGACCTTTGTGCCAAGACGAAATTTGATCCCAAGCTTTCCCAGGATGCGCTGGAACTGCTTGGCGATCTCGCCATCCATGGTCGGCACCAGCCGGTCGAGGAATTCGACCACTGTGACCTCGGCACCAAGCCGGCGCCAAACCGAGCCGAGCTCCAGCCCGATATAGCCGCCGCCGATCACCACAAGGTGCTTCGGCACGCTGTCCAACTCCAGCGCGCCGGTCGAGCTGACGATTGACTTCTCGTCAACCTCGACACCTGGCAACGGAACACTTTCGCTTCCGGTGGCGATGACAATGTGTTTTGCCTCATGGATCATGCCATCGACATCAACCTGGCCGGGGCCAGCGATCCGCCCGGTTCCGTGCAGCCATGTGACCTTGTTCTTCTTGAACAGGAACTCGACGCCGCGGACGTTGGCGGTGACGACCTCGTCCTTGCGCGCCTGCATCCGGGCCAAATCAAACCTCACGCCCTCGACGATGACGCCGTGGTCGGCCAGCGAGTGCGTCGCGGCGTGGAAGTTCTCCGACGATTGCAGCAGCGCCTTGGACGGGATGCAGCCGATGTTGAGGCAGGTGCCGCCGAGAGTGGCCCGCTTCTCGACGCAGGCGACCTTCATGCCGAGCTGGGCGGCGCGGATGGCGCAGACATAGCCGCCCGGGCCGGAGCCGATGACGATGACGTCGAAAGCTTCGCTCATGGTTTACAGATCCAACAGCAGCCGGCGCGGGTCCTCGACGCCTTCCTTGATCCGGACCAGGAAGGATACTGCCTCCTTCCCATCGACGATGCGGTGGTCGTAGGAGACCGCGAGATACATCATCGGCCGGATCTCGATCTTTCCGCCGATCGCCATCGGCCGGTCCTGGATCTTGTGCATGCCGAGGATGGCCGATTGCGGCGGGTTGAGAATCGGGGTGGACATCAGCGAGCCATAGACGCCGCCGTTGGTGATGGTGAAGCTGCCGCCGGAGAGTTCGTCCAGCTTCAACTGCCCATCGCGGGCGCGGCGACCGAAATCGCCGACCGCCTTCTCGATCTCGGCAAAGCCCATACGATCGACATCGCGGACCACGGGCACGACCAGGCCGTTCGCGCCGCCGACCGCGATGCCCATGTGGACAAAGTTCTTGTAGACGATGTCGTCGCCGTCGATCTCGGCGTTGACGGTGGGGAACTCCTTCAGCGCCGTCACGCAGGCCTTGACGAAGAACGACATGAAGCCGAGCCGGGTGCCGCCGTGCTTCTTCTCAAACGTGTCGCGGTACTCGGCACGCAACGCCATGATCGCCGACATATCGACCTCGTTGAAGGTCGTCAGCATGGCGGCGGTGTGCTGCGCCTCCTTCAGCCGCGCGGCGATGGTGCGGCGCAGCCGGGTCATCTTCACCCGCTCCTCGCCGGCTTCCGGCGTGCGGGCGGCTTTCAGCGCCGCCACCGGAGCCACAGGTGCCGGGCGGGCGAGGAAGTCCAGAACGTCGCCCTTGGTGATGCGGCCATCCTTGCCCGAGCCGGTGCCAACCGCATCCGATGTCGCGCCGTGCTCCTCCATCATCTTGGCGGCGGATGGCAGCGGAGCATGCTGCGCATTGGAAGGGGCCGGTGAAGGCGCGACATCCTGCGACGCCGGCCGGGCAACCGGCCCCAAGGGCCGCGGCGGCGGGTTGATGCCTGGCTGCGGGTTGGCCGCCGGACGGGCGACGGGTGCTGCCGGTGCGGCCTTGACCGCGGCGGTGCCACTGGCCTCGACCGAGCCCAGCACAGCGCCGACCTCGACTTCGCCGCCTTCCGCCACGGTCACGCTGAGCACGCCGGCCGTGGGCGAAGACACCTCGACCGTGACTTTGTCGGTTTCAAGCTCGACGATCGCCTCATCGGCGGCGACGGTTTCCCCGGCCTGCTTGATCCAGCGCGCAACAGTCGCGGTGGTCACGCTCTCGCCCAAGATGGGGACCTTGATCTCGGTGGACATCTTATTTCCTAGTTTGCGCGGTTCAGCCGACGCGCAGGGCTTCGGTGACCAGCGCCGCCTGCTGCGTGGCATGGGTCTTGGCGAGGCCGGTCGCCGGGCTGGCGGCAGCCTCACGGCCGACATAGATCGGACGTCTGGCCCCGGTCTCGATGCCGGCCAGCACTTTCTCGATGCGCCGGTCGATAAAGTTCCAGGCGCCCATGTTCTCCGGCTCCTCCTGGCACCACACGATGTCGGCGTTCGGATACTGTGCCAGCTCGCGGGCGAGCGTGATCGCCGGAAACGGATAGAGCTGCTCGACCCTCAGGATCGCGACGTTCCGAAGTCCCTGCTCACGGCGGGTGGCAAGCAGGTCATAGTAGACCTTGCCGGTGCACAGCACGACGC
>JANXRT010000349.1 GCA_025356735.1 Acetobacteraceae bacterium
TGCTCATGGGGTCTTGGCTCCGATCGTAAAAACAACATCTTGCTCACGCCGTAGGCAGGAAGGCCGGGGCTCTGCCCCAAATCCCGCCGGGGTAGCGCCCCGGGGCGCATCACCTAAGTAGAGGGGATACAAGGGGCGACGGCCCCTTGGCGGGTTTGGGCAGAGCCCATGCTTTCTTGCCTGCGGCGCCCGACATTACATACGCACAACAGGACGGTCGCCAAGGCTGTGGACAAAAATCATTCGCCGGGTTGGCGGATGCCGGATTGGGCGATGTCGGACCGGGACTTGGCCGCGGCGCGTCCGCCGACCCGGGCCTTGGTCCATTCGCGGATCGACTGGAACACGGTGTAGAGCATCGGGATCAGGAAGATGCCGAGCGTGGTTGCGAAGATCATGCCGGCGAACACCGCCGTGCCGACAGCACGGCGGCTCATCATCGCCGTGCCGGTCGCCCAGACCAGGGGCACCAGGCCAAGGATGAACGCGATCGACGTCATCATCACGGCGCGGAACCGCATCCGCGCGCCGATTGCCGCGGCTTCCAGGATCGGCCGCCCGGCTTCACGCTGGTCCTTGGCAAACTCGACGATCAGGATGCCGTTCTTGGCGGCCAGGGCGATCAGCACGACCAGGCCGATCTGGGCATACAGGTCGAGCGGCAGCCCGGCGATCCTCAAGCCGACGAAGGCGCCGAGCACGCCGATCGTCACCGACAGCAGCACCGGCACCGGGATCATCCAGCTTTCATACAACCCGACCAGGAACAGATAGGCGAACAGCACCGCAAGACCGAGTATGAGGCCAGTCTGGCCCTGCGACTGCAGCTCCTGATAGGCGGTCCCGGCCCATTCATAGCCGTAGCCCGGCGGCATGGTGCTGCTGGCGGCAGCGGCCATGGCGGTAAGCGCGGTGCCTGACGACACGCCGGGGGCAGGACCGCCGTTGATCGTCACCGACCGGTAGTTGTTGAACCGGCTGATGACCTGCGGCCCGACCACGGTGCGCAGGTCGGCGACGGCGCGCAGCGGCACCATGGTGCCGGTCTTGTTGCGGATGAAGATCTTGAAGATGTCCGCGACCTCGCCGCGGTCGATCGCCTCGCCCTGGATGTTGACCTGCCAGGTGCGGCCGTAAAGGTTGAAGTCGTTGATGTAGATGCCGCCGAGCGTCGCCTGCAGCGCGTTGAAGACGTCGATCACCGAAAGGCCGAGCGCCTGCGCCTTCTCCCGGTCGATGTCGAGGTAGACCGACGGGTTGGTGGCGCTGAACGTCGAGAATACCCGGGTCAGCTGGGGGTTGGCGTTGGCGGCGCCGACGATGCCCTGGGTCACGCTGCCCATCGAGGCGGGATCCTGGCCCTCCAGGTTCTGCAGCTGGAACTCGAACCCGCCGGAGGTCGAAAGCCCGATGATCGGCGGCAGGTTGAAGGCGATGACGTTGGCGGAACGGATCTGCTGGGCGCCGCCGAACACCCGGCCGATGGCGGCCTGCACGCTGTCGCCGACGGCGGTGCGGTCGGCGAACGGCTTCAGCCGCGCCACCATGAAGGCGGAGTTGGACTGGTTGCCGCCGTCGAGCAGCGAAAAGCCGACGATCGACAGCACGCCCTGCATCTGCGGCAGCGGGCGGACGATGTCCTCGACCCGCTTGACCACGTCGCGGGTGCGCGAGACCGAGGCGCCGTTGGGCAGCTGGACGGCGATGAAGAACACGCCCTGGTCTTCCTCCGGCAGGAAGCCGGTCGGCGTGATCCGCGACAGGCCATAGACGCCGGCGCCGGTGACCGCGACCAGCACCAGCGCCACCACCGACACGCGCACTAGCCGGCGCACGATGGCGCCGTAGCCATCGCGGACATGGTCGATGCCGCGCAGCAGGTAGCCCATCGGCCCGCGCTTCGGCCCCTGATGGCGCAACACGACGCCGCACAGGGCCGGCGACAGGGTCAGCGCGTTGATCGCCGACAGCAGGGTGGCCACGGAGATCGTCACGGCGAACTGCCGGAACAGCTGGCCCGAGATGCCCGGAATGAAGCCGATCGGCACGAACACCGACAGCAGCACGAGGGTGATCGCGATCACCGGCCCGGTGATCTGCTGCATCGCCTTCTTGGTCGCGTCCTTGGGCGAGAGCTCGGGTTCCTCCTCCATCACCCGCTCGACATTCTCGACCACGACGATGGCGTCATCGACGACGATGCCGATCGCCAGCACCATCGCCAGCAGTGAAATGGTGTTGGCGGTGTAGCCCAGCGAGAGCAGAACGGCGAAGGTGCCGATCAGGCTGACCGGCACCGAGATCGTCGGGATGACCGTCGCGCGGATGTTGCCGAGGAACAGGAACACCACCAGCACGACCAGCGCGAAAGCTTCCAACAGGGTCTGCAGCACGGTGTAGATGGTGTCGGAGACGAAGGTCGAGCTGTCGTAGAACACCGACGATTTGAGGCCGGCCGGGTAGCGCTTCGATAGCTCATCCAAGGTGGCGCGCAACTTGGCCGAGGTCGCGACCGCGTTAGCCGCAGGGGCGAGGTAGATGCCGATTGACACCGCGGGATTGCCGTTGAGCCGGCTTTCGGCATCGCTGTTGGCGGCGCCGAGTTCCACGCGCGCCACGTCGCCGACGCGCAGCACCGAGCCATCCGGATTGGCACGCACGACAATTTTGGAAAACTGCTCGGGCGAGGTCAGCCGGCCCTGGGTCTGGACGTTGAGCTGGAACGGGTTGGCGGCGTCCATCGGCCGCGCGCCAAGCCTTCCGACGGGGGCCTGCACGTTCTGCTGCTGGATCGCCAGCACGATGTCGGACGGCACCAGCGAAAGGCTGTTCAGCCGGTCGATGTCGAACCAGATGCGCATCGAGTAGTCGAGCTTGCCGAACAGCTGCGCCTGGCCGACGCCGGGCGTGCGCGACAGCCGGTCGAGCACGTTGAGGGTGACGTAGTTGCTGATGAACAACGGATCGAGCTTGCTGTCCTCGGCGTAGAACTGGAGGAACGCCAGGATCGACGACGATTGCTTCTTCACCGTCAGACCGGAGCGCTGGACCTCGGCCGGCAGCTTGGACAGTGCCGTCTGCACCCGGTTGTTGACGTTGACGGTGGCGATATCGGGATCGGTGCCGATGTCGAAGCTGACCGTCAGGCCGTAGCTACCGTCGTTGGCGCTGTTCGACTTCATATAGATCATGTGGTCGACGCCGACGATCGCCGCTTCCAAGGTCTGGGCGACCGTCGATTCCACCACGCTGGCGGAGGCGCCCGGGAACACGGTCGAGACCTGGACCTGTGGCGGCACGATGTCGGGGAACTGGGCGACCGGGATGCGGCTCAGCGCCAGCCCGCCGGCCATGGTAATAATGATCGCGATGACCACGGCCAGGCGCGGCCGGTCGACAAAGACGGACGAGATCATGCCTGATCCTTTCCGGCGCTGGAGGAGCTATATATTAAAATTTGGGCATCAGGACTTGGCGGCCGGCGGAGGTGCCGCCTCGACTGGTGCCGAGTTGACCGGAGCCGGGTTGACGGGCGCACCCGGACGCACCCGCTGCAGCCCATCCAGCACCACGTTCTCGCCCTCGGTCAGGCCGGAGGCGACGACCGCGTAAGCGTCGGTCGACTGGCCGAGCTGCACGCGCCGCTGCTCAGCCTTGTTGTCGGCGCCGACGACATAGACGTAGTTGCCCTGCTGGTCCGAGATCACCGCGGCGCGCGGCACGGTCAATGCCATCTTCGGCGCGTCGGCATTGACCGTCACGCCGACGAAGGCGCCGTCGATAAGGGGGCGGAAACCCTGCTTGTTCGCCGGGTTGGGGATGCTGGCGCGGACCAGCATCGTGTCGGTGGTGGCGGCGATGGTGTTGTCGACAAAATCTATTTTCCCGACCTGATCGTCGGCGCTGCCATCCGGCAGGCTCAGCCTGACGGCGACCATGGCCATTCCACCCTGGTCGGCAAAGCGCTTCAGCAGGCCAAAATAGCTTTTCGCCGCCATCGGGAACAGCACGTACATCGGGTCCTGGCTGACGATGCGGGCCAGCGGCCCGGAGGCCGGGGTCACCACGTTGCCGACGGTGAAGTTGGTGCGGCCGATCTTGCCGGCGATCGGGGCGCGGATCTCGGTGTAGTCGAGATTGATCTGGGCAATTCGAAGTTGCGCCTGGGCGGATTGCTGCTGTGCCGCAAGCCCGGCCTGGTTGGCCCGCGCGTCATCGACCTGCGAGCGTAGCCCGGCCGGACCGTTGAGCAGCGCCGTCACCCGGCCGAGCTGGACGCCGGCATTGTTAAGCGTGGCGGTGGCCTGGGCCACGGATGCCTGCTGCTGCGCCACCGCAGCCTCGAACGGGCCGCGTTCCAGCTTGTAGAGCAACGCGCCGGCGGGGACCTCGGCGCCTTCGGTGAACAGCCGCGCCTCGATGAAGGCGGTCACCCGCGCGGTCAGGTCGACCCGCTCGATCGACTGCACGCGGCCGACGAACGCCTCGGTCGCAGTCACCGGCCGCTGCGATACCTTGACCACGCCGACCGAGGGTGGGCCGCCGCCTGGCATCTGCGCCAGACCGGGTACCGCGTGAAATGCCGACGCGGCAAGGACGCTCAGGACCGCAAGGTGGCGCAGCGACATCGTTGTCCTTTCTCGCAATGCAGCATACTTTGGCCGGCCATGCACCAGAGGCAATAGAGAGCCGTCGGAACTTCCGCAACAGATGCGCTCCAGGGCGCTACCCTGGCGGGGTGTGGGGCAGAGCCCCATACTGTTTTCCTTATCACTTGAGGGAGGTCTTCCTATGACCCAACGCGAATTCGTGACAATCTGTGAGGTAGGCCCCAGGGACGGCCTGCAGATCGCCAAGACCCGCATGACGACTGACGCCAAGGTCGCCTGGATTGCGGCGATCGCCGCCGCCGGCGTGCCCGAAATCGAGATTGGCAGCTTCGTGCCGGCGAGGGTCATCCCGCAGATGGCCGACACGCAGGAGGTCACCGAGCGGGTGGCCGGCATCCCCAACGTCGTGATCCAGACGCTGACGCCCAACCTGCGCGGTGCCCAGAACGCCTACCATGCCGGCGCCGCCAAGATCAGCATCCCGGTTTCGGTGTCGGAGGGCCATTCGCGGGCCAACCTCAACCGCAGCGTCGATGAGCAGATCGCCGAGGTCGCGCGCGTCGTCGCCTGGCTGCGTGAGCAGGACCATTACCTGAAGGTCGTCGCCGGCTGCTCGACGGCGTTCGGCTGCTCGATCGACGGAGTGGTCTCGACCGAGGCGGTGGTCCGGGTTGCGGTCGGCCTGGCGGAAGCGGGCGTCGATCAGTTGATGCTGGCGGATACCGTGGGCTACGGCCATCCGGCGCAGGTGAGGACGCTGGTTCGCGCGGTGCGGAACGAGGTCGGCGACCGGCTGACCGGGTTGCATCTGCACGATACCTGCGGCCTGGCGATGGCCAATGCGCTGGCCGGCGTCGAGGAGGGCCTGCGAATGTTCGACAGCTGCATCGCCGGGCTTGGCGGCTGCCCGTATGCGCCGGGCGCGTCCGGCAACATCGTCACCGAGGACCTGGTGTTCATGCTGGAAAGCATGGGGTTCGCGACCGGCATCGACATCGAGAAGCTTTTTGTCGCCCGCGAACTGTTGCATGCGGGGCTGCCGGCCGAGCCGATGCAGGGGCAGCTTCGCAAAGCCGGAATTCCCCGTACCTTCCGGCTGGCCGCCTAGCTCATCGGAAAGGCCCTTGACGGCAGGCGTCCGGAAAGGGAAGCGTGCGGCATGAACGATTTGAATGTCTCCCGCACGACCGATCCCCTGGCGCTACACCGCGCGCTGACCACCGTCGACAGCCATATCGACATTCCGTGGCCGACCGGCCCCGACCCGTTCCAGGATGGCGCGCGCCGGGTCGATCTGCCGAAGATGCGCCGCGGCGGCATCGGCACCGGCTTCTTCGCCGCCTACGTGCCGCAGGTCCGCCGCGACGCAGCCAGCGAGACGGCCGCGTTCGAGCGTGCGCTGGCGATGCTGACCGCGATCCGCGGCATGGGCCGCACCGAAGAGACCATCTCCGCCCGCGTGACCGACACCGCCGACGATATCGTGCGCGCCAAACAGAACGGCGTGGTGGGCGTGGCGTTGGCGGTCGAGAACGGCTTTGCCATCGGCACCGACCTATCTCGTTTGGCGCAGTTTCGAAAACTTGGCGCGCGCTATCTGACGCTTACCCATAACGGGCACAACGCGCTGGCGGACTCGGCCATCCCACGGCCCGACCTCGGCGATGCGCCGGTCGAGCATGGCGGCCTTTCCGAACTCGGCGTCGCGGCAATCGGCGAGCTCAACCGGCTCGGCATGCTGGTGGATGTCGCGCATGTCTCGCGTGACGCCATGCTGCAGGCAGCGAAGGCGTCCAAGACGCCGGTGGTCTCGACCCATTCCTGCGTTCGCGCGCTGTGCGACCATCCGCGCAACATGGACGATTTCCAGCTCGACGCGCTGCGCGACTGCGGTGGCGTGATCCAGATCACCGCAGTGGCCGGTTTCCTGCGCCCGGGCGGCAAGGCGGACAAGGTGACGGTGGCCGATTTTGTCGATCACATCGACTATGCGGCGCGACGGATCGGTTTCGCGCATGTCGGCATCGGCTCGGACTTCGACGGCGGCGGCGGTTTCTCGGGCTGGCGCAGCGCGGCCGAGAGCGCCAACCTGACAGTGGAGCTGGTCAGCCGCGGCTACTCGGAGGAGGAGGTCGCCGGCCTGTGGGGCGAGAACTTCCTGCGCGTCATGCGCCTGGCGGAAGCCGCCGCTGCATGAGACCGATCGCCTTATGAGAACCCTCGCCCTGCCGAATGGGCGGCAAGTGCCCGTGCTCGGCCAGGGCACTTGGTTCATGGGCGAGAAATCGAGGGATGCGCGTGGCGAGGCGGATGCGCTGCGGCTCGGCATCGATCTTGGCCTGACGCTGATCGACACCGCCGAGATGTATGGCGACGGCGGCGCCGAGCGGGTGGTCGGGCAGGCGATCGCCGGACGCCGCGACCAGGTGTTCGTCGTCAGCAAGGTCTATCCGCACAATGCGTCCCGAACCGGCGTTGCGGCCGCCTGCGAGGCGAGCCTGAGCCGGCTCGGCACCGACCACATCGACCTCTATCTGTTGCACTGGCGCGGCTCGGTGCCGCTGACCGAAACCGTTGCCGGGTTTGACCGGCTGGTCCGTGACGGCAAGATCGGCGCCTGGGGCGTATCGAACCTGGATACGGCCGAAATGGCGGAATTGGCGCTTCTGCCGGGCTGCGCCACCGACCAGGTGCTCTACAACCCGCAGCATCGCGGCATCGAGTTCGACCTGCTGCCCTGGTGCCGCGAACACGCCATGCCGGTGATGGCCTACTCGCCGATCGGCCAGGGGCGTTCGCTGCTGCAGACGGCTTCCCTGGCGAATGTCGCCGCGCGGCACGGCGCGACGCCGGCTCAGATCGCCATTGCCTGGGGGCTGCGCCAGCCCGGCGTGATCTCGATTCCCAAGGCCGCGGATCCCGTTCACGTGCGTGAGAACGTGGCGGCTTTGGAAATCGTGCTGACCGAATCGGATCTGGCGGAAATCGATCTGGCTTTTCCGCCACCGCGCCGGCGGTTGCCTTTGGCCATGCTTTGAGAAGAAAGGCCGGGGCTCTGCCCCTGGACCCCGCCAAGGGGCCGTCGCCCCTTGTATCCCCCACACTTAAGGGATGCGCGCCCGGGCGCTTCCCGGGCGGGGTTTGGGGCAGAGCCCCATCCTTCCTATGATCTTGCCGTTGCTGGCCTGGCTCGTCCTTGCCCTGCTCATCCTGGCCATTCCGGCGCCTTTTTCACAGCCCTACGTGATGCCGGCCGTCGCCGGAGTTTGCGGTGCCGCGGCAGTTGCCGTCTTGGGTTTCCTTGCCTTCGGCGCAGAAGCGTCCGAGATCGTGGTGCCGGTTGGATTGCCGGGCGCTTCGATGCGGCTGGCGCTGGACGGGTTGTCGGGCGTTTTCCTGTTGCTGCTGTTCGTCAGCGCCGGGGCTTGTGCGGTGTATGGCCATGGCGACCGCGAGTCGCTGGCGTTTTTTCCGCTGTTCGTGGCAGCGATGGCATTGGCCTTGCTGGCGGCTGACGGGTTTACCTTGCTGCTGGGTTTCGAGGCGATGTCGCTGGCATCGTGGGCGGCGATCCTGGTGCACCACGAGGAGAAGGCATCGCGCGACGCGGCGCTGCTCTATGTCGGCATGGCGGCGTTCAGCGCGGCCTGTCTGCTGCCGGCCTTGATCCTGTTGTCGCCGGCGGGCGACAGGATTGACGGGCTCGGATTCGCGGCGATGCGAGGCGCCGCGGCTCCGGAGGGTTTTCGCGGAGTGCTGGTGCTGGTTCTGGTGGTGCTTGGCGCCGGGTCCAAGGCCGGGCTTTTTCCCATGCATGTCTGGCTGCCGCTGGCCCATCCGGCGGCGCCGAGCCATTTCTCGGCGCTGATGTCGGGCGCGATGACCAAGGTCGCGCTGTATGTGATGATCCGGGTGCTCTTCGATCTCTACGCCGCCCCGCCGCCGGCCTGGTGGGGGGTGCCGGTGATCGCGCTGGGCGCGGCGTCTGCCGTGCTCGGGGGGTTGCGGGCCAATCTGGAGGGCGACGTCAAGGCGGTGCTGGCCGCCAGCACGATCGAGAACGTCGGGCTGATCGCGATCGGCATCGGCGTCGCGCTGACCGCACGGGGCGGGGATCTGCCCGGATTGGCGGCGTTGGCGCTGGCTGGCGCGCTGCTGCACGCGGTCAACCATGGCGTGTTCAAGACTTTGCTGTTTCTTGGCGTCGGGGCGGCTTCCCATGCCGGCGGCTCTCGCGCCATCTCGAAACTGGGCGGGTTGATCCATCGCATGCCGGTGACCACCGGCTGCGTGCTGGCGGGTGGCTCTGCATTGGCAGCGTTGCCGCCAAGCTCGGGTTTCGCCAGCGAGTGGCTGCTGTTCCAGTCTGTTCTGGCGGCGCCGAGGATCGGCGGTCTGGGTCTGCAGATCGTGTTCGCCGTCACCGTGGCGCTGATGGCGGTGGCGGCGGCGTTGGCCGCGTCCGCCATGGTGCGGTTGATCGGCGTGGCGTTCCTCGGCCGGCCGCGCACGCCGCGCGGTGCGGTTGCAGATGAGACGGATCGGCCGGCGCGGGCGGCGATGCTCGGGCTGGCCGGAGTCAGCGTGGCGCTAGGATTGCTGCCGGGGCCGATGCTGCGGCTGATCAATCCGGCGTTGCACGCGCTCACCGGGTCGGACTTGGCGGAGCGTGCCGGTCTTCTCCTGGTGACCCCGACCAGCGTCGCGCTCGGCTATTGCGCACCGGCGGTGGCGATGCTGGTCGGGCTGGGGTTCTTTGCCGCGTTGCTGGTGCTGCGCCGGCTCGCCGTGCGCGGCCATGTTCGGGGGCCGGCCTGGGCAAACGGGTTCGCGGCGTCGCCGGCCTGGCTGCCGTTCGGCGACCCGGTGACGCAGTACGGGGGCGATTCGTTCGCGCAGCCGATCCGCCGGGCGCTCGGCGGCGCCTTGATGGCGGCGCTCGAGGAAGTTGACATGCCGGCGCCGGGTGAAACCCGTGCCGGGAACCTGGCGATCCATCTCGCCGATCCCGCGGAAAGATATCTGTTCGCGCCGATCGGCCGGCTACGCCGCGCAATCTCGTCGCGCGCCGACGCGATGACGTTCCTGTCGATCCGCGCCACGCTGGCAGTGATGTTCGTGGCGTTGGTGGTGCTGCTGGTGGTCATTGCCTGGGTGCAGGCGTGATCCCGGCGTTCCTGGCAGCGCTTGCCCAGGTGCTGCACGTCGTTCTGATGCTGGCGATGGCGCCGCTGCTGGTCGGTGTGCTGCGGCGGGTCAAGGCGCGGCTGCTGGGCCGGGCCGGGGCTTCGGTGTTGCAGCCATTCTTTGAGGTTGCGCGGCTGCTTCGCAAACAGCCGGTGCTGGCGCACAACGCATCCTTCCTGTTCCGCGCCGTGCCGGCGGTGGCGTTCGCCGCCACCCTGGCCGCCGCCTGCCTGGTGCCGTCATTCACCCTCGGCATGAGTTTGGCACCGGTGTCCGATCTGCTGGCGATCGTCGGGCTGCTGACCGTAGCGCGCGTCAGCCTGGCGCTCGGCGCGATGGATGTCGGCACCGCGTTCGGCGGCATCGGTGCCAGTCGAGAGATGATGTTCTCGACGTTCGCCGAGCCAGCCATGATGCTGGTGATCTTCACGCTGGCACTGCTCGCCGGCTCCACCAATCTCGATTTCATCGCCGGCGTGCTGCGCGAGGGCGCGCTTGGCCTGCGGGTATCGCTCGGGATGATCCTGGTCGCCTGCCTGGCGATCGCGCTGGCCGAGAACGGCCGGCTCCCGGTGGACAATCCCGCGACCCATCTCGAACTGACGATGGTGCACGAGGCAATGGTGCTCGAGTACAGCGGGCGCGACCTGGCGCTGATCGAGCTCACCGCGGCGCTCAAGCTGCTGCTGTGGCTGACGCTGATCTCCTCGATTTTTTTTCCGTTTGGCCTGGCCATCGCCGCCGCACCGCTGCAATGGCCTTTGGGGCTGGCCGTCTGGGTTGGGAAAGTTGCGGCGCTGGCGCTTGGGCTGGCGCTGTTCGAGACCGCAGTCGCCAAAATGCGTGTGTTCCGGGTGCCGGAATTCCTCGGCGTCGCGATCTTGCTGGGTTTGCTGGCGGCGGTGTTCCTGTTCGTCAGCACCGGCTTCGCGGCCGTCACATAATGCTGGCACCCCAGGGTTTCGGCACGTTCGCCTATGATTTTTCCCACCTGCTTGGCGGCGCGGCACTCGTGCTGTCGTTCACGCTGCTGTATCAGCGCCGGCTGGCCGCGGTGATCCACATCTACGCGTTACAAGCCTGCGTGGTCGGGGCCGCAGCCGCCTGGCAGGGTTTCGCGCAGAACGCGCCGCACCTCTATGTCACGGCTCTGATCGCATTCGGCGCCAAGGGCGTGCTGATCCCGGTGGCGCTTCACCGCATCGTCCGCCGCCTTGACATCCGCCGCCAGATCGAGCCGGCGCTCGGCATCTTCCCGACCATGATCCTCGGCGTCGGCCTGGTCGGGCTGGCTATCGCCGTGGTGCTGCCCTCGACCCGTCACGTCCAGGCGCAAACGCTGGCCCGCGAGGATCTGGCGCTCGCTTTGTCGGTGGTGCTGCTCGGCATGCTGGCGATGATCACGAGGCGCAACGCGCTGCTTCAGGTGGTCGGTTTCCTATCGCTGGAAAACGGCCTGATGCTGGCTGCGGTCGGCATCGAGGGCATGCCGCTGGTGGTCGAGCTGTCGGTGGCGGTGCTGGTGCTGGTGGCATTCGTGGTTTTCGGCGTTTTTTTCTTTCGTATCCGCGAGCGTTTCGACAGCCTGGATGTCCGCCGGCTTGATCCGATCAGCGAGGAGCGGCGTTGATCTTTTCCGGCGTGCCCTGGGCGGTGCTGGTGCCGGCATGCCCCTTCGCCGCTGCGGCGGTGCTGGCGATGGTGCCGTCGTGGCGCGCCGGTGCCTGGATCAATTTCCTTGCCTGTGGCCTGTGCTTCCTGCTGGCGGCGTCATTGCCGTTCCAGGTCGGCATCCGCTCGGATTGGGTGCTGGTCGACCGTCTGTCCGCTCACATGGCGTTGCTGACCGCCTTCGTCGCGATGACCACGGCCTGGTTCAGCCTGACCTATATCCGTGGCGAAATCGCGCGGCGGCGCCTTGATCGCCGGAAGCTGCGTCTCTACCACGCGATGTACCAGGCCTTCCTCGGCGGCATGTTGCTGGCGCTGCTGTCGAACAATCTGGGCGTCGCCTGGGTCGGGATGGAGACCGCGACCATCGCCGCGGTGTTGGTGGTGGGGCTGGCGCGCACGCCAAGCTCGATCGAGGCGTCGTGGAAGTTCTTTCTGATTTGTGGCGTCGGCATCGCGCTGGCGCTGTTCGGCACCATCATGCTGTATCTCGCGGCGACCCCGGCGGTCGGCGCCGGCTTGGCCGCGATGAGCTGGACCCGCATCACCGCGGCCGCCGCCCGATGCGATGGCCGCGTGCTCAACCTCAGCTTTGTCTTCCTGCTGCTCGGCTACGGCACCAAGGCCGGGCTGGCGCCGCTGCACAGCTGGATGCCGGATGCCCACGCCGAGGGACCGACCCCGGTTTCGGCGGTACTCGCGGGCTCGATCCTGAACGTGGCACTGGTGCTGATCCTGCGGCTGCGGCACGTCCTGTCCGGCAACGCCGAGGCGATCGACCCGGGCAAGCCGATCCTGGCACTCGGGCTGCTGTCGGTGCTGTTCGCCGCCTTCAGCCTGTGGCACCGGCGCGACGTCAAACGCTTTTTTGCCTTCTCCAGCATCGAGCAGAGCGGCTTGGCGGCGTTCGCCTTCGGGCTTGGCGGGCCTGGCGCGATCTTCGCCGGGGTGCTGCACATGACCCTGCACACCCTGGCCAAGGCGGCGATCTTCCAGTGCGTCGGGCGCGCGGCGCAGCTGCGCGGCGGCCAGCGTTTTTCGGACATCGGCGGCCTGGTCGGCACCGACCGGCTACTCGGCCTGACGCTCGCCGCCGGGATCGTGGCCGTTGCCGGGCTGCCGCCGTTCGGGCTGTTCGCCAGCGAATTCCTCATCAGTGTCGAGACGCTGCGGCACTCGGTCTGGCTGGCGCTGCCGCTCGGCATCGGACTGGTAGTCGGCGGCTGGGCGCTGATGATGCGGCTCCAGACGCTGTGCCTGGGGCCGCCCGGCCCGGATGTTCGCGGCGGAACCCTGCCGGCGGTGCAGCTGGTGCCGATATGGCTGCATCTCGCGATCGTGCTGGTACTCGGGCTGGCGATGCCGGCCGCCGTCGCCGATTGGCTGCGCGCGCTCGCCGCGGGGCTAAGTTGAACGCATCCGAAATCATCCGCGGCGGAAAATTGGTGCCATGCCGGCCATGGCCGCGTTTCCTGCTGACCGTCGATGCCTGGGCACGGATGGCGGCGGCACTGACCGGCGAACCGACGTTGGCGCTGATCGCGTTATGGGCCGACCCGGACCATGCCCATGCGATCCTGCTCGACGAGGTTTTGCTGGTGGTGCTGCCGGTTTCAGTGGCGATCGAGGCCGGCTTCTATCCCGCGCTGTCGCCCGCCCGCCCGGTCGCCGCCTGGCTGGAGCGGATGATTTTCGATCTGTGGGGCCATACGGCCTTCGGCGGCACCGATCCGCGGCCATGGCTGGACCATGGAAGGTGGCCGAGCCTGCACCCGATGGCGTCGCCGCCGCGCGGCATGGGACCGCCGGCCGAGCCGCCGGAATTCCTGCCGTGTGAAGGCGATGACCTCCACCAAGTCGCGGTCGGGCCGATCCATGCCGGGATTATCGAGCCCGGTCATTTCCGGTTTTCCGCGTCCGGCGAGACGGTCGTGCGGCTCGAGATCCGGCTTGGCTATGCGCACAAGGGAACGCTTGGCCTGATGCGCGGCAAGCCGATTCGCGTCGCGGCACGGTTCGCCGCCCGGCTGTCGGGCGACACCACGGTTGCCCACGGCACGGCCTTCGCGATGGCAGTTGAAGCGGCGCTGGGGGTCGAGATACCCGCGCGCGCCGAAAGCCTGCGCGCGGCGATGCTGGAGATCGAGCGTATCGCCAACCATCTTGGCGACATCGGCGCGATCTGCAACGACGCCGCATTCGCGTTTGCCGCCGCACGCTTCGGCTTTCACCGCGAGGCCATGCTGCGCGCCGCGATGTGGGCGTTCGGCCACCGGCTGATGATGGACACCGTCATCCCGGGCGGCATCGCCGGCGACATCTCCGAGCACGGCGCCCTGACGGTGCTCGCCGCCGTTGCCGCCGTCGAGGCCGAGCTGCCCGAGTTGGCGCGTGTCATCGAGAATTATTCCAGCCTGGCCGACAGGATGGTTTCGACCGGCATCGTCAGCCCGGAGCTGGCGCGCCGGTTTGCCGCCGGCGGCTTTGTCGGCCGTGCCTCAGGCCGCGACTTTGACGCCCGTAGGCTGCCGTTACCGGGTGGCCGGGCGCCGGAACCGGAATTCACCGTGCGGATACCGGTGTTGACCGCCGGCGACATCGATGCGCGGCTTCGTGTCCGGCTGGCCGAAATCACCGAGAGCATCCGGCTGCTGCGACGCCGCCTCGGCAACCTGCCGGAGGGTGCCGTTGCCGTCGCCTTGCCGAACGCCGGCGGCGAGGGTATCGGCTGCGTCGAGAGCTTTCGCGGCGACATATGGACCTGGGTGCAGATCGACGGCGGACACGTCGAGAACGCGTTCTTGCGCGATCCCAGCTGGAATCAATGGCCGTTGCTGGAAGCCGCCGTGCGCGGCACCATCGTGGCCGACTTTCCCCTGATAAATAAGAGTTTCAACTGTTCCTATTCCGGGGTGGACCTTTGATGGTGTGGCGGCGTGTGCTGCATTCGCTGCGTGCCGGGCCGGCGACGGAGCCAGCCGGGCCGGTTCCGGATGAAACCGTCTCCGCCCTTGCGGCGCGGCTGGACGCAGCGGCGCAGCGGCGCCTTGGCCGATCGCTGGCGATACGTCACGTCGATGCCGGCAGCTGCAACGGCTGCGAGCTGGAGATCGTGGCACTCGGCAACATCGTCTATGACCTGGAGCGCTTCGGGCTACGTTTTGTCGCCAGCCCGCGCCATGCCGACGTGCTGCTGGTGACCGGGCCGTTGACGCGCAACCTGCGCGAGGCGCTGGTGCTGACGTTGAACGCCACGCCGGAACCCAGATGGGTGGTCGCGGTGGGCGATTGCGGCGTCGATGGCGGGGTTTTCAAGGGCAGCTACGCCGTCAATGGCGGGGTATCGGCGGCGGTGGCGGTTGATCTGTTCATTCCCGGCTGTCCGCCAAGCCCGGCCGAGCTGCTCGCTGGTCTGCGCGCGTTGCTGGAGGCGAACACGCACAGGTCTTGAAACGGCGACATCGGCCCGGATGCGGTCATCCGGACCGATGCGCTCGCGTGCCTGCGGTCGGCTGAAAGCAGGCCTCAGCTCGCCGGAGTGGCAGCCTTTTTCGCCGTATGCGTCTTGCTGTGGTGGGTGGTGGCATGCGCCTTGTGGGTGCTTTTATGCAGCGCCGGCTTGGCATCGCCGGTTGCCGTGGTGTCGGTCGAGGATTGTGCAAACGCTGCCGGAACGGCGGCGAAAGAAACCGGTATGAGAATTGCGAATGCGGCAAGCAGGCGGGGAAGGCGGATGCGGGGATTACTCACGGGGTTGGCTCCAGAAAGGATTGTTACATTTCAGATGACGGACGAGAAATCGCCGCTAATCATCTGACGGACAATGCGCAGTTCACACCCGAATTAGCAAGAACTTCCGGCGCTTAAGCGACCGCGGCGATGGTATTTTAGTCCGGTTTCAAATCAATCCGAGCATCGCGAGCTCTCGCCGCATGTCGTCGGGCAAGCCGTCCGCACCGACCGTGGGCGCCAGCGCGGAAAGGTCGGCGGGTGCGGCGTCGGGGTTCAGGTAGCGCCAGCCCTGGAACGGCCGCGTGACGCGCCCGACAACCGCGATTAGTGTCGCCTCAAGCAGCAGGGCGGCGCAGGCGCGCCCATCGTCCCAGCTGTCCGGTCGGATGGCGAGCACACGTTGGCGCACCACCGTGGCACCAGCGACGACCCAGTAGATCGAGCCGCCATCTGTCACCTCGGCGGCACGTCGTGGGAAGCTGCGGGTGCGATGGCGCAGCGGCGGCTCGGTCGCGGCGCGTGACTGCTGGATTTGCCCGAGATGGGCGATGTCGCGAACGCCGACCGCCAGTTTGGTCAGATGCAGCATGGTCCAGGCTTCCGGGCAGCTCGCGGCGGGCGCCGCCATCAGGGCAGCAAGCCTTATCAAGCCTGTTGGCGGCGTGCAAACCTGTGGCAACGCTGGCGCCAGACCATCATGACTTCAGACAGATGATGTCGTCATGGTCTAGCTTGTTGTTTTCTCGCGTGATTCAGAGCTTCGGTGATTACGCCTGCAGTCGTCACGCTCCGATTGCTCATCCCCATTGGGGCATTTCACTTCATCCACAGCCAAATTCAATAAATCGCTAATTACTGCAATGTGTTAGGAAGATAGTTTACGACTTGCTAAGAGCACGGCAGCCGGTTAGCCCACAGAGTTGTCCACAGCAACCGACTCCAACTCCAGCCGCTCGGCCAGCAGCCGCATCAACTCCCTGCGTGGCGTTCCAGGCTGGATTTTCTGCCTGATGACGATATGGATCGTGCCCGGAAGTTTTCGAAAGGCCCGTCGTCCCCAGCATCTGCCGGAGTCTGTCGCCACGGGGATGACGCCAAGCCGGGTGCGGGCGGCCAGTGCGGCGATGCCCGGCTGCAGCGCCAGCGGGGCACCAGGATCGGCCCGGGTGCCTTCGGGAAAGATTACGATCTGGCGGCCTTCGGCTGCCGCCCGTTCTCCCCCGGCCATCAGGTCGCGCATCGTCTGGGCACCGAGCGAGCGATCGATCAGGATGGTGCCGGAATCCTTCAGCATGCCGCCGAACAGCGGTATCCGCATCAGTTCCAGCTTGGCGACGTAGCAGCAGGACGGCACCAGGGTCAGCCAGACCAGCGTGTCGAAGGTGGATTGGTGGCGCGAGGCGATCAGCGCGGCACCCTCGGTGGGCAGGTTCTCGGCGCCGGCGATGGCGATTCGGATACCACAGATCGGCCCCAGCCCGGCCAGCACCACCCGCGCCCAGAGCATTGCGAACCGTAGCGTGAGCGAGGGCGTCAACATCCGGATCAAGGCGCCGGGAAACACCATCACGAAGGTGACACCGAAAAACCACAGGTTGAACAACGCCGAGCGTAGCAGGATCATGGTCGCGCGCTCCGGCGTTCCGGGACAATGTCGGACAGGCCGATCACCGCCGCCAGGTATTTGGTGAATTCGTTGGCAAGCAGGTATAGCCGCCGCCAGCCATCATATCCGGGCGGATCGACGGCAACCGGGATCAGCCTGACGCCCGGCAGCACGCGGGCGAGTTCGATCATGGCGCGCGGCATGTGATAGGCGGCGGTGACGACCAGCAGCGAGCGGATGTTTTCCCGCGCCACCCAGCCGGCCGCTTCGATCGCGTTGCCATGGGTGGACAACGCGCGCCGGCCCAGGGTGACGCGGCCGGCGAGCGGCGCCGGATCGACGCCGGCGCGGACCGCCAGCCCGCCCAGCTCGGCCCCGCCGCCGATGCCCGACAGCAGCAGCCGCCCGGCGCGGCCGGCGGCCAGCATCCGCAGCCCGGTCTCGACCCGATCGGCGCCGCCGGTCAGCACCATGATGCCGTCGGCCGAGAGGCTGGGAGACGCCACCGCCTCGACCCGCCGGTCGAACCAAACGAGTCCGAGAAGCCATGCCACCAGAAGGCCAGCGAGCGCCAGCAGCCAGTGCCGGCGTTCCATCCGGCGCCGGCGCGGCCGTTCGATGATGCTCGCATCCGTCATGGCAGCCGCCGCAGCCAGCTCCGCACCGTCGCCTGGGCGGTGACGAAGCCGATCGCGCCGGCGGCGACCGGCAGGGCGGGCAAGCCGAACCAGAGCAGGGCCGGCAGCTGCGGGAACCCGGCGGAGGCGGCCTCAGCGCCCCCTGAAACGAACGGCGCCCCCAGCTGCGCTAGGCCAAGCAGCACCGGCAGTGCGGCGGTTGCGCCAAGCAGTCCTCCGATCGCCGCCAACCGCGTGGTTCGGCGGGTGAATCGGCCAGCGATGTAGCCGTCGGTGGCGCCAAGCCCGTGCACGATCTCGATCGCCTGGCGGCGTTGCACCAGGCCGGCACGGGTCGCCGCCGCGACGACCGCGGCAGCGACGCCCGCCACGACCACCAGCACGCCGCCGGCGCAGGCTTGCAGGCTGCGCGCCAGCGTCGCCAGCCGGCCGATCCAGACCTGGTGGCTTTCGACCAGCGTTCGCGGCACCGCGGCGGCAAGCTGGCGTTCGAGTTCGTCCAGCTTCGGCGGCGTTGCGCCGAGCCGGACCTGGACCACGCCGGGCAGCGGCAAGGTGAGGCGCTCCAGTCCGTTGTTTGGCCCGGCGCCGATCCATGGCGCCAGCAGCTCGTTCAGCTCGTCATCCGACAGCGCCCGTGCCGAGACGACCCCGGGTGTGCGCGCCAGCATCGCGACCACCCGGTCGCGCCGCGTCTCGCCGCGCGCCGAGCCTGGTTCCATGGCGAGGCCCGGATCCGGCACCTGAACCGTCAGCGTGGAGGCTGCGCCATCTTGCCAGTGACGTGCCAACGATGCGGCGACGAAGAACCCGGCCAGGCCCAGCGCCGCCAGGAAGGCCATCGCCGCGACCAGCGCCGGCAGCATCCGGTCGTCTAGCGCGCGGCGCAGGCCAAGCTCGTCGAACCCGGCCGGCCGCAGGTTTTTTCTGCGTCGCAGCTTGTTGGCGCCCGGCTTGTTAGGACTCGGCTTGTTAGGACTCGGCTTGTTGGGGGCAATCGCCTGGGCCATCGGTTAGTTTCGCCTCGCCGACAGCAGCCGGCCCTGGTCGAGCCGCAGCGCGGGCGCCGGATGGCGCGCCACCAGCGCGTCGTTGTGGGTCGCGATCACCACTGTGGTGCCGAGCCGGTTAAGCTCCTTGAGCAGCCGCATCAACCGCTCCGCCTGGCCGTCGTCGAGGTTGCCGGTGGGCTCGTCGGCGAGCAGCAGCGCCGGGCGCGCGACTACCGCGCGGGCGATCGCGACGCGCTGCTGCTCACCGCCGGAAAGCTCATGCGGCCGCGCGTCGGTGCGCCCATCCAGGCCGACCCACGCCAGCAGCTCCATCACATCGACTGTCAGCGCGCCCTCGGGCCTGCCGGCCAGGCGCAGCGGCAGCGCCACGTTGTCGAACGCCGACAGATGGCCGAGCAGCCGGAAATCCTGGAACACGACGCCAATGCGCCGGCGCAGGCGGGGCAGTGCCGTGCGGTTCAGCGTCGAGATATCGGCGCCGAGGATGGTCAGCCGGCCGGCGGTCGGGCGCACCGCAAGATACAGCAGCCGCAGCACGCTGGTCTTGCCGGCGCCGGACGGGCCGAGCAGCCAGCGGAACTCGCCGTCGGGCAGGAAGAAGTTCAGGTTGCGCAGGATTTCGCGCGTGTCCGAACGGCGGCGGCCGGCCTCGTCAGGCACGGTGCCGGCTTGCATGGCCGCACTTCGTGGATAGCTGAGACCGACGCCCTCAAAACGGATCACCTTCCTCCCTCCATCAGCCCATGCCGGCTTGGATCACAATACCGGCATCCGCGCCATTGCCCGCAGCCCCGCCGTGCCGCTAGAACCGTTTCATCCTGGTCACGTGTATTTCGGGCCGGCGGAGTTCCCTGGTTCCATGCGCCTTGTCTGCCCGTCCTGCGCCGCGACCTACGATGTCGCCTGCGACATCCTGCCACAATCCGGGCAGGTGCGGTGTGCCCGATGCGGCACCGAATGGCAGATCGAGCATCAGGCGG
The DNA here is from genome assembly GCA_025356735.1 of Acetobacteraceae bacterium. Lineage (GTDB taxonomy): Bacteria > Pseudomonadota > Alphaproteobacteria > Acetobacterales > Acetobacteraceae > PALSA-911. The sequence continues at coordinate 19,438 of JANXRT010000349.1, forward strand.
CGCCGGCACCGCCTGAGCCTGCTTCTGAGCCGCCGGAAATGGTGCCTCCGGCGCCGGTCTGGCCGGAGGTGCTGGCCTCTGCCCCATTGCCGACCAGCCCGGCTTCGGTCGAACCGGCTTTGCAGAAGAACCGGAATGTCGCCGCGGCCTGGGCGCTCAGCCTGCTTGTGCTGGTCATGCTGGCCGTCGCCGTCTTTGTCTTCCGGGGTGACATCCAACGCACCTGGCCACCCAGCACGCGTCTTTTTTCCTTGTTCGGCTGGTGACCCGCACGCCCTTATCCGACGGTCAGTTTCAGGATCAGCGCCTCGTAGGCGGCGACGTACGCGTCCATCGCCAAATGCCGCTCGGCATGGCGCCGGGCGCCGACGCGAAGCCGGGTCGCGAGCGCCCCGTCCTCCAGCACCTCCAGCACGCGGCGGGCCAGGGCCGCCGGATCAAAGAACGAGGTCAACAGGCCATTGGCGCGGTGGCGGATGAATTCGCGCACCGGCTGGGTGTCGGAGCCAATCACCACGCAGCCGCAGGCCAGCGCCTCGCGCAGCGACCATGAGGCAACGAACGGATAGGTCAAATAGATATGCGCGTCGGAGCGGGCGAGCAGGCCGAGATAGGTGCCGTAATCCACCCGTCCGGGAAAGACTACCCGATGCGGATCGATCCCGTCCGCCAGCTCCGCCAGCATCGTCTCGCGCCAGGTGCCCCATGGCGGCGCCGCGCCGTAGCTGACGCCGTCGCCGCCGACGATGACCACGCGCAGGTCGCGACGCTCGGCCAGCAGGCGCGGCAACGCGCGCATCAGCAGGTGAAAGCCCCGGTATGGCTCCAGGTCACGGGCGACATAGGTCACCAGCTTTTGGTCCGGTGCGATGATCGCATTTCCGACGTTGAACGGCCGGTGCCCGGCGGGCGACCGGGCGGTGATGCGTCCCGGCGATCTTGGCGCGCAGGTTACGAGATCGACCCCCTCTGGCAGCAGGGAGATGTGGGCGTGTGCCCAGGCCGGATACGTGGAAAGCTGCCACCGTGTCGGCGTCTGGCCGTGGATGCGCGGGTTGCGCACGGACAGGTCGAGCGCCAGGTGGTTGATCGCGTTCTTGGCACGGATGCGCGGAAATTCCGCGGGCGCGATCGGGAACTCGGCGTCGAAGCCGACATCGATGCCCTCGGTCTGGTAGAAGAACTCGAAGTAGCCGAGCATCGGCACGCCCGGCCAGACGTCGGCCAGGTTGAGCAGTTCGCCCCAGCCGTGATGGCCGATGATGATGTCGGGCTCGAAGCCCAGCCCCTTCAGGTTGGCCGCCGCCATGGCCACGACATCGGCGCGGCGTAACGCGGCATCGAGCTCCTGCGCGCCGGGATGGGCATCGGCGTTGGCGGGCGCCGGCTTGCGGTAGGGCAGCTTTCGCACGCCGGGAATGTGGTTCGGGTTGGGCTCGGTGATGAAGACGATCTCGTGGCGCTTCGACTTCGCCAGGTGGCGAACGAAATGGAGGAACTGGCCGGGGAAGTTCTGGTGGACGAAGAGGTACCTCAAAGCCAAAGCCAAGCAAGGATGGGGCTCTGCCCCAAACCCCGCCCCACCTGCAAGCATTGGGGTAGCGCCCCGGGGCGCCTCACTTAGGGGTGGCGCCCTTGGCTTTCCTTGGCACCAGCCAAGCAGGCCCCCGCGGCAGCAGCACGATCCGGAACGCCTCCAGCGGCGCCAGGCTTTCGCACTCGCATGCCTCATCCGCACCCACCGGTCCGGCGCGGCTGCCATCGACGAAGCTGGCGCTGCAGGCAAGTTCGTAGCGCGCAGCGAGATCGCCTTTCAGCCGCAGCCGGAGGCCGAGCAGCGGCAGCGCCATCCCGCGTGAGCCGCAGAACTGCCCGCCCGCAATCCACGGGCTATTCCAGCCGCGGCCCAGCACCGCCTGGTATTCGATGCCCTGCGTGCCGAGCGGCGCCGGCGGGATAATGGAAAAACCCTCGATCCAATGGCCGCTGCCGGCAACGCCGAGCCATTCGCCCAGCCGCACGCCGACATCGCCGGTTGCCTGCACGTGAGCTATTACCTCCGCGTCGGTCGGAACCAACGAGACGGCTGCCGTCTGCGGGCGGTCCGGCCCGAGCCGAAGCACCTGCAGCCGTGGCGCGTTGTCCGCGGTCTGGCCCGGCGCCTGATAGATGGTGACCAGGATCTGCGCCGGCCCCTCGGCGACACGGATCAGCGCCGCGGCACCGGCGCCGGTAAGCCAGCCGTCGTCGCTCAGGGTGCGGATGCGTATGGCGTCGGAGGGCACACCGGGCGGCAGCGACAGCCGCACTGCTGGCAGCCCGTTGCCCGGTTCCGCGGCCACCGGCGAGCCCGGCGCGTGGAACACGCAGAAGGTGCCGGCGTCCAGCGACATCAGATGGCCTGACACCCGCAACTCGGCGACAAGGCCCGGCGCCTGCCTGGGTTTGGCGCCGTTGTCGGGCGCCGTGAGTTTAGCCACCGGCTGGGGCATCCCAAGGTCGGGCGCGCATGGCACCACCGGCTGTGGAACACTTGCCTTCCTCACGGCTGCCGGCTTGCGCGCGTCGTGCATTGGGTATCGAGCATCGTTTCTCCTGTGATCCTCTGATATCGAAATTACATGATCTACCGGTAAATGCCGGCGGGATCATGCTTTCTTTCGCAACCGCCTTTCGCAACCGGCGCCGGTTGCCAGCAGAAATGCGTCGTTGACCGCGCCGGGCGGCAGGTTGACGGGCAAGATCATTCCTTGGCCGACTGCGCGGATGCGTTCGGACGGCGCGCCGATATCGAACGCGACGGCACGCAGACCGGCGCGCCAGATCTCGGTCAGGGTGAAACACCAGGTTTCCGGCAGGATCGACGCCACCCAGCCGAGCGTCGCGTGCTGGGCGCGGATCAGCGACACGGCCTCGGATTGCGCATACTCGCCGGTGACGAAGACGCGGCTGGTATCGAACAGGCGGGCATCGTCGATCGTGTGCCCGACGACGACGAACTCGAGCGGCAGGTTCCGTGCCGCGGCATCCCGGGCGCAGGCCAACAGGACGTCGAAGCCTTTCTCGATCCCGATGGCGCCGACCACCGCCACCCGGCAGCGCCCGTTGGGCAGCAGGGCAGGAGCGGGAGGAGCCGGGATCAGGCCGTCGTCTTCGTGCGGCACGATCTCCGGCCGGATTTGTGGAAAATGGCGGCGCAGCCGGTGCGCCGTATCGGCGCTCGGCACGACCAGGCTGGCCGCCCGGGCCAGGATACGGTCGGATTCGGCGCGCAATGCTGGGGCGGGAAAGTGACGGCCATCGTTGCGTCCGGCCGCCTGGATGCAGGATGCGCAGGCACCCGCCTCCGGCTCGCCGCAGTAACGGCCATCGGGGCCGATCAGGTTCATGCGCGGGCAGATCGCGGCATAGTCGTGGACGTGGATTTCCATGGGGATGTCCAAGGCCACGGCGATGTCCAGGACATTTTCGGAGTGGCCGAGGCGATGGTGCAGCTCCAGCCGGACCGGCCGTGACGCCGCGAGCAGTTTTTCCAGTAACGCCAGCTCGGCCGGGAGCCTGAAGCGCAGGTTGGGAAACCCGTCGCCGACCTGGACGCCGGCGGTTTCATCGCCAAACAACGCCGGCCGCAGCACGACCGGGCGCTGGCCGCCGGCCAGGATGGTGGCGCAACGGGCCTGAACCTGGCGCTCGACGCCGCCGCCCGCCGCATGAGTAACCAATAACACCGCCGCTCGTGCCGACGTGCTCGCGTCCCGCCATCTTGCCTCGTCGAGCCGAAATCGTGCCCCAGCCATCGGGTCAGCCGCGATGAAGGCGGCAATAAGGGCGTCGTAGCCGGGATGGAGCGCGCTCAACACCGCGCCGTTGCGCGCCAGCAGGTGGTGGCGGGCGGCGCCGAACGAGCGTCCGCCGAGGTGGCCCACGAACACGTCGGTAGCCGCGACATGGCGCCAGCCCATGGCTGCTGCACGCTGGCAAAAGTCGTTTTCCTCGCCGTAGCCCTGGGCGAAGACGTCCTCGCGGAAGCCGCCGACCTGGTCGAGGCAATCGCGCCGAAGATACATGCAGAAGCCGACCGCGGTCGGGATTTCGACTGTCAGGCCAGCGTTGACCCACGCCGCCAGCCCGTCCAGCGAGGCGACCTGGATGGCGTCCGGCACGTCGTTGCCGCCGCCGGCATGGGGGTAGCTCAGGATGGTCGCGTCGTTCGACAACGGGGTCGCGGTGCCGACGTCGGGCGTGCCGTAGGCGGCGCGGCGCAGCCGGGCCAGCCAGCCGGGCGGCACCAGCGTGTCGCTGTTCAGCATCACCACATCCCGCCCAGAGGCGGCACGCAGCCCGGCATTGGCCGCCGCCGGGAAGCCTCGGTTGGCGGCATGCCGGACCAGGGTTATTCGCTTACGGGACGCCAGCCGGTCGAGCGCCGCCACCAGCTCGGGCTCGGGCGAGGCGTCATCGACCACGATCACGCGGGCGCCGTGCGGCCGGCTGGCCAGCACGGAGCGGATGCAGGCGAGGGTTTCAGGCGCGCCGCGATAGACCGGGATCACGATGTCCACCGCTGGTCGCGCGGCGGACGGGCAGGCAGGCGCCAGCGGTAGGGCGTGTTTGACGGCGCCGGGATCGAGCGGGCTGCCGGTCAGATGGCGGCCATCGGAACCCTGGATCGCCACCGGACCGGAAAACCCGGCCAGCTCGCGTGCCGTGATCGTGAAGCTCCGGGGGCTGGCCAGCGGCGTTTCACTGTGAACCCGCCTGGCCAACGCGGTAGCCGTGACCTGTTGCGACGGTTCCATTGGAAACCCGACCGATTGCCAGGTCAGCACCGGGTCGCGTGCCGGGTCCGCGGGATGCCAGGCCCAGCCCTCGATCGCGCCATCGACGATCGCGACGCAACCCTCGATGCGCGAAATGGCGGCGATGTCGATCGGGCTGCCGAGCAGGTGCCTTCCGTCGCTCGTGACCGAAATCCATCCGCCGTCGCGTTCCGACCGGGCAGCGACCGACGCCGTCACCGACCCGTCGGCGCCGAGGCCGCACCAGCCGAGTTCGCCGGCAACCTCGTCCGCGAAGCTGCTTGTCCGCTCCGAAAGCGCATGGCGGGAGTGGGCGCGGGCCAACGCCGCCGTGCTGCCCATGCAGTCGCCGCGGCGCCAGCGCGCGACCGCCAGGCCGGTCCAGGCTTCCCGGACGTCGAAATGCTCCAGCACATGGGCGAACAGGCGCTCGGCCTCGGCGTCCTCCTCGCCCAGCCAGAGGCTGGCCAAAGCGAGTTTCGCCGCGTGGTGAAGCGGGGCCAGACGGCAGGCCCGTGAAAGCCAGGCTCGGGCGCGGACACGGTCGCCCGCGTCCAATGCCTGCTGGCTGGCATCCATCGCGGCCTGGACCTGCTTGACACGATCCAGGCCGTTCATCCCGGCCGTGCCGGGAGAGGCCGTGGTCTATCCCGGGTTCTTTCCTATCCCAGGTTCTTGGCGAAGAACTCCAGCGTCCGCTTCTGCGCCAGCTCGTAATCCGGCGCCGAAAAGCTGCCGCGCTCGTCGCAGCCGAAGCCGTGCGCGGCGCCGGCATAGACGTAGATTTCGGCTTTCGGCTGCGCGACGCGGATCGCCTCCACGTCGGTCATTGGGATGGAGCCGTCCTTCTCGCCGAAATGCAGCTGCAGCGGGCAGTTGGCGGTTTCGGTCTTAGTGCCGGCGACGCCGCCGCCGTACCAGCCGGACGCGGCCGAGAACGAGCGCGACCTTGTGGCGCCCCAGAACGCCACGGTGCCGCCAAAGCAGTAGCCGACGATGCCTAGTTTTTTACCCGTGAGCTGCTTGGCCGCCGCTTCGATGTCGAGCATCAGCTGGGCGTCGTTCAGCTTCATGCGCACGTCGCGCCCGGCCTCGATGTCGGCGGGCGCGTAGCCGACCTCGAAACCACGCTGCACGCGGTCGTAAACGGCCGGAGCAACCACGGAATAACCGGCCGCGGCGTAGCGGTCGGCCATGCTGCGGATGTGCGGGTTGACGCCGAAAATCTCCTGCACCACGACGATGCCGGCCCTCGCATCCGCGGCGCCGGCCGTGTAGGCCGAGAATTTATGGCCGTCGGTCGCGGTGAGTTCGATCACGCTGCCCATGTTGCTTCCTTTTCGGGTTCACTGCCGATCGCGGAGAATGGCGACACGGGCGGAATCGTCAACCTGGCCTGGCGAACCGGCCGAACGACGCCGCCAGAACCTCATAGATCGGGCGCTTGAACGAAACCGCGAGTTCGGAAAGGTCGGTGAGCGGCACCCAGCGCCAGGCGTCGAATTCGGGATGCGGATCGGCGTCAAGCCTGATGTCGGCGTCGGCCCCGGTAAAACGCAGCGCGAACCAGCGCTGCCGCTGGCCGCGCCATTTCCCGTGCAGCGCGACGCCGACGAGTTCCGGCGGCAGATCGTAGGTCAGCCAGTCCGGATGCTCGCCGATGATGGTCGCGCGGTCAGTGCCAATCTCCTCGGCGAGTTCCCGCAGCACCGCCTCGCGCGGGTTCTCGTGCTCGTCGATGCCGCCCTGCGGCAGCTGCCAGCCGCCGGCCGGCCCCTCGGCGTTAGGGAATTTGGCGCGTCGCGCGACCAGGACCAGGCCCGCCGCATTGAACAGCACAGCGCCTACGTTCGGCCTGTAAGGCAGCGTGGGGCTATTCACGGCTGTTTGCCGGCCTTGCTTCGGGCGGCGCACGCATCACCGCGCTGGCCGGCGCCAGCTCGAAGCCGCGCTCGCCAAGCCCGCGCGACCAGGCTTTCAGCCGGTCGAGCGCAACCGGGGTGATGACGCTGACCAGCCCGACTGCGGCGCCGCGATCGGTGGCAATCCGTTCGAGTTCGGCAAGGCTGGCCTCGATCCCGGCGCGGCTCGGCGGATTGTCGATCACCTTGTCGGTCGCACGGCTCCATACCGCCGGAAGAGCCCCATGGGGTTCGATGCGCGCATCGACATAGAACAGGCCGCGGGCGGCGAGTTCTGTCGCAACCATGCTCATCGGTTCACCGAGTTGAGAAAAACGCTCGCCGTACAGCCCAGGGCCGAGCGCGCCGGTGGTGCCGGCATATCCCGCTGACCGGCCAAGCGCCCAGACAAGATTGGCGTGGTTCTCCTTGGGGCTGGCGGTGCTCAGAAGCGCGTGGGCGCCGGGATCGTTGAGCGGGAAGCCCTGCGGTTCCAAGGGGATCGACAGCAACAGCTCATGCCCAGCTTTTCGCGCATTCCCCAACGCCGCTGGTTCTCCGGCCGCATAGGGGGAGACCGCGAGGCTGATGCCGGACGGCAGGCTGGAGACCGCCTCCTCGTCGGCCGCACCGTTGAGGCCGAAACCGACCAGAATGACGGCAATCCGAGGCCTGCCCGGCGTTGGCGTGAAACCGCCGGCATAGACCTGGCCGGGAATGCGGCCATCGGCGGCGATGCGGGGCAGCCCGCCGTCGGCGGTCCTTGCAGGTTCGAGCAACGCCGGATCGGGTGCCGCGATCGGACCAGGCGTGGTTTGACCTGGTCTTTTTGAGACGGTGGGTTCAGCGGCCGACGCCGTTTCGTGGCGAGCGGGCAGCGCTTCGGCAGCGGCCGGCTCATGAAGCCTGCCTCGAGGCTTTTCGACGACGGGGCTACTCCATTGCAACCAGCCAAAGCCGGCTGCCAGCAACAGCGTGCCCATGCCCCAGAACAGCATCAGCCCGCGCCACGCTCGCCATCCGCCTACGCGCGTGGCCATGAAAACCTAGTTGCTCGCGCGCTTGGACTCCGCCATCGCGCGCGCCACCACCAACGCCTGCTGCAGCTGAAAGTCGGTGGCGCTGGGCTTGGCCGGATCGAATGCCGGGAAATTCTCGGGCGGCTTGGCGGGAATTTCCTTGGCGATCGCCAGCAGGTCGGCGCGCGGCGGCAGGGTGGCCTGCGGCGTGCCGCCGCTGTTGGTCAACACCCGGTTGAGGTCGGACTCGCGTTCCGGCCCGAAATGCTGCACCTCGGTTGCGGTCGAGGCGACAGTGATGTCGGGCTCGATGCCAAGTCCCTGGATCGATCGGCCGGACGGCGTGTAGTAGCGCGCCGTGGTCAGCCGCATGGCGCCGTTGCCGGGCAGCGGGATGACGGTCTGGACCGAACCCTTGCCGAAGGTGCGGGTGCCGAGCAGCACGGCGCGGCGATGGTCCTGCAGCGCGCCGGCGACGATCTCGCTGGAGGATGCCGAGCCGCCGTTCGTCAGCACGACCATCGGCAGGCCGCCGGTGATGTCGCCGCCCTTGGCATCCCAGCGCTGTCCATCCTGCGGCCGGCGCGATCGGGTCGAGACGATCTCGCCGCGGTCGATGAACTCGCTGGCGACAGCGACCGCCTGGTCTAGCAAGCCGCCGGGATCGTTGCGGAGATCAAGAATAACGGCGCGCAGCCGGCCGTTGGACTCGGCCTTCAGCTGGTTGAAGGCCTTTCGGATCGCGGTGTCGGCCTGCTCGGTGAACTGCGACAGCCGGATATAGCCGACATCGCCGCCCTCCAGCCGCGACTTCACGACCGTCAGCTTGATAACCTCGCGGTTCATCACGGCGTCGATCGGCTTGTCGTTACCTTCGCGCTTCAGGGTCAGGGTGATGCGGCTGTTGGCCGGACCGCGCATCTTCTCGACCGCCTCGTTCAGGGTCAGGCCCTGGACGGTCTTGCCGTTGATGCCGGTGATCAGGTCGCCCGCCTTGATGCCGGCGCGCGCCGCCGGCGTGTCGTCGATCGGGCTGACCACCTTGATGAAGCCGTTCTCCTGCTGGACCTCGATGCCGAGACCGCCGAACTCGCCCTTGGTCTGGACCTGCATGTCCTTGAACGCCTGGGCGTTCATGTAGCTGCTGTGGGCGTCGAGCCCGGTCAGCATGCCATTGACCGCGTTCTCGATCAGCTCCTTATCCTTGACCGGCTCGACATAGTCGGCCCGCACCCGCTCGATGACGTCGCCGAGCAGGGCCAGCAGCCGGTACATCTGGCTTTTGTCGGTGGCGCTGTCGTCGGCCAGGGCGCGCTCGATGCCCAGGTAGCCAAAGCCGAGCCGCAGCCCAAACTGGCGTTCCACCGCCTCGGTGACCGGGCCGACGGCGAGGCCGGCGACGAAGGCGGCGCTTACCAGCAGGCCGGCCTTGAACGCCGGGGTGCGAAGCTTGACGGGACGCTGGTCCATTCGGGTGTGATCCTCATGCGCCGGTTCAAATTCTTGGCACGCCTTCGCCGTGACCGGCAAGATGTTCCAGGTCTGCATAGCACCATCTGGTCACGAAGCGACGACAATCCAGTAACGCGGAAGCCCAGTAACAGCTTAGCTATGAAGAATTGCTGAGCTTTCCATGCAGCCAGGGTGCGGGGTTCACCGCCTGGCCGTTGTTGCGCAGCTCGATATAAAGCTCGCCGCTTCGCTCCGGCGCCATCACGCCGACCGGCTCGCCGGCCTGCACGGACTGCCCGACCGCGACATCCAGCCGGCTCAGCCCGGACAGGACGGCATGGTAGCCGCCGCCGCAATCGACAATCATCAGCAGGCCAAAGCTTCGGAAAGGCTGACCGAACACTACCCGGCCACCGCATGGGGCCACGACCCGGCCACCGGGGATCGTTCGAAAAGCCATGCCGGTCGAGGGTCCGCCCTCGCCGGGGTCGCCCCATTTTCGGATGACGGCGCCGACCACCGGCGTCAGAAGCCGGCTGCCCGGTTTCACGGCCGTCGCGAGGGCGCCCACGCCGACGAGCGCCGGGGGCGCCTGCCGGCGCGGGTTTTTCGACGCCGCGGCCATCCGCTGGTGGCGTTCATCTCGCCTGGCTTCGGCTTGCGCCAGGACTTCCGCCTTCTGGCGCTCAGCCTCCAAATCGACGATCACCGCACGCAGATTTTCCGCGCGTGCCGAAAATTCGGCGGCATGGCGGGCCGCTTCATCAGCTTCAAGGCCGGCCTGGCGCCGGTTCGCCCTGGCCGCGGCAAGCTCGGAGTCGAGTTCCGCCGCCTGCGCTGCCTGCGCCGCGCGCGCCGTCGCCAGAAGCGGGCTTTGCGCGGCGATCCTGGCGCGCGCGAAATCCAGCGCCTGCCGTTCACGGGCGAGGACGGCGGCGTCAGCCTCAAGCTGGCGTGCCAGGCCGCGCAGCACCAGCACGCCGGTCAGCGCCGTATCGGGGTCGGTCGGTGCCGCCAGCAGCGTTTCGGCGGGGAACCGGCTCAGCCGCTCGATCACCGGCAGCAGCGGCGCCATCTCGGCGACGCGCAACTGGATGCGCGTCTCGATGTCGCGACGGTCCTTTTCCAGCTGCTCCAGGCGTTCGGCCAGATCGGAGGCGTCAACTTCGGTCTGGCGCAGCCTGGCGGCGGCGGCGACGCGCTCAGTGCCAAGCCGGCGCTCGGCCTCCGCCGCCAGGCTTGCACGCGCACCGGCCTGGCGCGATGCGCCAAGCTCAGCCGCCCGCGCCCGCTGCGCCTCGCGCATCTGCTGACGGGTGGTCGCGGCATCCCGTGCGCCGACGGACCGGGGAAATGCCTGTGAAGGCAACACCAGTCCGGCCGTGGCGACCACGACAAGCGCGAAGAGGTTAATCCGCTGCGCGTGCCGCATCGCGGCCGATCAGGGATTTTCCCGTCATCTCGGCAGGTTGCGGCAAATCCATCAGCTGCAACAGGGTCGGTGCGATGTCGGCCAGGCTGCCGTCGTTCAGCCGGCGCAGATCCCTCCGGCCAGACAACAGGAACACCGGCACCGGGTTGGTGGTGTGGGCGGTATGTGGTCCGCCGGTGACCGGATCGCGCATCATCTCGCAGTTGCCGTGGTCGGCGGTGACCAGCAGCGCGCCGCCGGCCTGCGACACCGCGGCGGCAAGGCGGCCCAGGCAAAGATCAACCGTCTCCACGGCGCGGATCGCCGCCGGCAGGCTGCCGGTGTGGCCGACCATGTCGGCATTGGCGAAATTCAGGATGATCAGGTCAAATTCTTTCCCGGCGATCGCCGCCACCGCCCGATCGGTCAGCTCCGGTGCCGACATCTCCGGCTGAAGGTCGTAGGTCGCGACCCGTGGCGAGGGCACCATGATGCGCGTCTCGCCCGGGTTCGGGGTCTCGACGCCGCCGTTGAGAAAATACGTCACGTGCGGATATTTCTCGGTCTCGGCCATGCGCAATTGGCTGCGCCCGGCGGCCGCCACGATCTGGCCGAGCAGGTTGTCCATCACCACGGGGGGCAGGATTTCGGTGACGAAGGGCGCCAGCGCGTCGCTGTATCGGGTCATCGAGACCGCGGCGGCGAACTTCACGACGCGCCTGCGGGTGAAGCCCTCGAACCCCGGATCGACCAGGGCTGCGAAGATCTCGCGCGCCCGGTCGGCGCGGAAGTTGAAGCACAGCAGCGCGTCGCCGTCTCGCATCCCGGCATAGTCGCCAACCGCTGCCGGCACCACGAACTCGTCGGTGACGTTTTCGATGTAGGCGTGATCGATTACCGAGGCGGCGTCGGCGTATCTAGGCCCCTCAGCCTCGACCATCGCGAGGTAAGCTTTCTCGACGCGTTCCCAGCGCCGGTCGCGGTCCATCGCGTAGTAGCGGCCGCTGACCGTGGCGATCGGTACGCCAGTGGGCACCACGCCGACGGGCAGCGCCGCGCGCAGCCGGGCGATATCCTCGTTGCCGGAGCGCGGCGGGGTGTCGCGCCCGTCGGTGAAGGCATGCAGCACGGTTTTCACCCCGGCCCGGACCAACGCCCGGGCCAACACCGCAGCATGGTCCTGGTGGGAGTGCACCCCGCCGGGCGACACCAGCCCGAACAGGTGGCAGGTTCCCCCGGTGGCGTGCAGCTTGGCCACTAGATCGAGCAGCACCGGGCTTTTCGCCAGCGACCCGTCCTCGGTGGCGCGGGCGATGCGCGGCAGGTCCTGCATGACGACGCGGCCGGCGCCGATATTGAGATGGCCGACCTCCGAGTTGCCCATCTGCCCCGCCGGCAGCCCGACATCGAGGCCGGAAGTGTGCAGGAATGCGCGCGGACAGGCCTCCCACAACCGGGAGAAATTCGGCGTGCGCGCCTGGCGCACCGCATTGTCGGCTGGATCGTCGCGCCACCCCCAGCCATCGAGGATAGCCAGCATGACGGGGCGGGTTGTCTGCTCGGCCATTCCTGTCTCCGTGCCGTGCGGCGTTGTCCCAGTGCCTGGTTGCGTAGCGCCGGGGGCGGGCGGCGACAAGAGAGGATCAGAGCTGGACCCCATCTGCATCTTTGGTCAAGGCCGGCCCGACCGATGGTAGGGATGATTGGCGGCGATCGCGCGGGCGCGGAAAATTTGCTCGGCCAGCAGTACCCGCACCAGCCGGTGCGGCCAGGTCAGCCGGCCCAGCGACAGAATTGCGTCGGCGCGCGCGATCACCGCGCCGTCCAGCCCCTCCGGTCCGCCGATCAGGAAACATACCGGGCGCGATTGTTCGAGCCAGCGCGCCAGGTCGCGCGAAAAACCCTCGCTGTCGGGCGTGGCGCCGGCGAGGTCGAGCGCCACGGCGTGGGCGTTGGCGGGAAGTGCGTCGAGCAGGGCGGCACCCTCCCGACGTTTGGCCTCGGTGGCGGAGCCTGGCGCCTCAGCGACTTCGAAAACCTCGATCTTCGGACGCAGCCGGGCGTTATAGCGGGCAAACAGCTCCGCCTCCGGACCTTGGCGCAGCCGGCCGACGGCGATCAGCCGCATCGCGTGTGACAGTTTGGCGCGGCGATTGACGCGCGCGCTGGTCCGCCCGCATCGTTGAGCAACCAATATGGGGAGAAAACATACATGATCGACCTTTACGCCGCGGGCAGCCCGAATGTCGTCAAGATCTACATAGCATTGGAGGAGTTTGGCCTGCCCTACGCCGTCCATCCGGTGGACGTGTTCGGCAACGCCCAGTTCAACCCGGACTTCCTGAAGCTCAATCCAAACGCCAAGGTGCCGGTGATCGTCGACCATGACGGTCCGGGCGGCAAGCCTTACACGGTGTTCGAGAGCGGCGCGATTTTGATCTATCTCGCCGAGAAGACGGGAAAACTGCTGGCCCGCGATGGCGCTGCCCGCTACGACGCGCTGCAATGGCTGATGGTGCAGATGACCGGCATCGGCCCGATGTCCGGCCAGCTGGTACATTTTGTCCGGTTCGCGCCGAAAGACATGGATCACGGCTACTCGCTGAGCCGTTACAGGACCCAGGTCGTCACCCTGTGCAAGATCCTCGAGGCGCGGCTTGCGGACAGCAAATACCTTGGCGGCGCCGACTACTCGATCGCCGATGTCGCGACCTTCCCGTGGGCGCGGCTGTTCGAGATGCTGCTGGGTGCGGCGGCGAAAACCGACTACCCGCAAATCACGCGCTGGGTCGCCGACATCGCGCAGCGTCCGGCGGTGGTGAAGGCGCTGGCTGCCACGGACGCCGTCCGGGCCAAGGCGACCACGCCGGACAAGGCGACCGCGGAGCAGATGGATCGAGTGTTTGGACGTGGGAAGTTTGCCGTGGCCTAGAAGCAAGCCGGGGCCAGCCCCGGACCCCGCCGGGGTAGCGCCCCAGGGCACCTAACTTAGGTAGTGGTTTCCAAAGGCTTGCCTTTGGCGGGGTTTCCACTTTGGAAGCATGGGGCAGCGCCCCTGGCCTTGCTTCCCTTTGCCATGCTACCGCCGCGCGAATGAAACGGATCCTGCGCCACCCCGCCACCCAGGCGGCCTTCGCCCACGGGGTCGGCCTGTATCTCTGGTTCACCTATCTCACCACGCGCTGGGTCTTTGTCGGCAGCGAGCACCTGGCACCCTATGTCGGCGGCGCGCCGATGGTCTGCGCGTTCTGGCATGAGCGGCTGCCGCTGATGCCGAAGCTGTGGCTACTCGCCCGCAACATGGCGGGCGGCGGCGGCGCGCGGGTTCACGTGCTGGTCAGCCAGCACCGCGACGGACGGTTCATTGGCACGGTAATGCGCTGGTTCCGTATCGACGTGGTGTTCGGCTCCTCCTCGAAAGGCGGTGCGGCCAGCACCCGCGCGTTGCTGACCCTCATGGCGAAAGGCGAGCAGGTCGGGATCACCCCCGATGGGCCGCGCGGGCCGCGCCGGGTGGCCGCAGCCGGTGTGGCACAGCTCGCGGCGCTGGCCGGCGTGGTGGTGCTGCCGACCGCCGCCCAAATCTCGCATCGCAAGGTGTTGCGCAGCTGGGACCGCATGGTCGTGCCGCTGCCATTCGGGCGTGGCGTGGTCGTGGTCGGAACGCCCATCGCCGTGCCGCGCCGCGACTGGCAGGCATCGACCGCCATCATCGAGGCGGCATTGACCGATGCGGCGGACCGGGCCGACCAGCTTTGTGGCCTATGAGTTTCTCGCTGCGTCTGTGGATGCTGGCGACCGGCGCGCTGGCGCCGGCGCTGCGCCTATTGCTGGCCCGCCGCGCGGCGGGCGGCAAGGAGATCGCCAGCCGATTGGATGAGCGGTTCGGCATCGACCCGACGCCCAGGCCGCCGGGCACGCTGGTCTGGCTGCATGCCGCCAGCCTGGGCGAGACAACATCCATTCTGCCGGTGCTGCGCGCGCTGCCTTTGGGCGTGCAGGCGCTGGTCACCACCGGCACCGTGACCTCGGCCGCGCTGCTCGACCGCCGGCTGCCCGAGCTTGGATTGGCCGGGCGGGTGCGCCACCGGTTCGTGCCGCTGGATGTCCGCGCCTGGGTCGAGCGCTTCCTGGATCACTGGCGGCCGGATATCGCCGCCTTTGTCGAGAGCGAGCTGTGGCCGAACCTGCTCGCCGGCTGTGCCGCGCGACGCATCCCGGCGGTGCTGATCAACGCACGGATGTCGGCGCGCAGTTTCTCCGCGTGGTCGCGGTTCCCATGGATCGCGCGCGACATGCTCGGCGGTTTTGCCGAGGTCCAGGCGCGCAGCGAGCCCGATGCGCAGCGCTTGCGCGCGCTCGGCGCCCGAAACGTGACGATGCCGGGCGACCTCAAATTCGCCGCCGACCCGCTGCCGGTCGATGCCGTCGAGTTCGGCCGGCTGCAACGGGTGTTGGCCAGCCGGCCGGTCTGGGTCGCCGCCAGCACCCATCCCGGCGAGGACGAAATCGTCATCGCCGCGCACCGCCTGCTGGCCGCCCGATTTTTCGATGTCCTGACGATCGTCGTTCCCCGCCATGCGGACCGTGGCCCGGAGATCGCGTGGCTTACGGGCGATCTCACGTCATCCCGCCGCGCACTTGGCGAGCCGCCGCCGGACGGCGGCATCTGGATCGCCGACACGATGGGCGAGCTCGGGTTGTTTTACCGGCTGGCGCCGATCGTCCTGGTCGGCCGCAGCCTGGTGGCACCGGGCGGCGGACAGAATCCGCTGGAGCCCGCACGGCTCGGCTGCGCGGTGGCGGTCGGGCCGTTCTGTGCGAATTTCCTGACGCCGAATGCGATCCTGGAGACCGCCGGCGGGCTCGCGCGGGTGGCTGACGCCGCGGAGCTGGCGGTCTGGGTTGGCGGCATGATCGACCATCCCGACAGGCGGGCGGCGATGGGTGCCTGCGCCGAGGCAGCGTCCGCCGCCCATGCCGCCCTGCCCGGACGGATCGCGGCCAGGC
>JANXRT010000411.1 GCA_025356735.1 Acetobacteraceae bacterium
AACGCCGGCTCGATCGGCGGCGTGCAGACCAGGATCGCATCGAGTGCGCCCTCCCGCAGCATGCGGATCAAATCGACGGTCTGAGCCTCCGTGAACAGCAGACGCAGGCCCGGAAAGGCCGAGCGTATCGGCCCGATGGCATGTGAGAACAGGAACGGGCCCAGGGTCGGGATCGCACCCAGACGGCAGGCGCCGGCTGATCCGGCGACGCCGGGCATGGACAGCAGGTCACGCGCCGCTGTCACCAGTTCGGCGGCCCGGCGGGCGAACTCCGCCCCGTCTTCTGTCAGGCGCGTGCCGGTCGACATCCGTTCAAACAAGGCGAAACCAAGGTAGCGTTCCAGTTTCAGCACCTGGGCGCTGAGTGCCGGCTGCGAGACGCCACAAGCCTTCGCGGCGCGGCCGAAATGCAGGTGGTGCGCGACGGCTGCGACGTATTCCAGATCCCGGAAGGAGAGGCCGGCGAGGGCGCCGCTCATAGGCCGGCTCTATCAGGTCGAGACAAACAATCTATTGGCCGCACTGTCACCCTGCACACAACTACTCTCCTCAAGCCCAGCCCGACGCTCCCCAGCATCAAGGATCACCACATGTTTTTGCGCATCGGCAAACTTCAAGTGGAAATGCCGTTTCCGTCAGAACCGAAGCTGTCGGCGCGGCTGGCCAATGAGTTGATGGGCGAACACGCCGGCTCCGCCAACTCGCCGCAGTAAGGGAATGAAGTCATGGATGTAATCACTTTCGGCCAGTACTCCTTGGTCTATAACGCGTTCTCCTTCACCATAGCGGTGATGGGCGCGGCGACGGTGTTCTTCTTCTTCGGCCGGTCGCAGGTCGCGTCGCCCTACCGCACGGCGGTCACCCTGACCGGGCTGGTGACCGCGATCGCCTGCTACCACTACTTCCGGATCTTCCAGTCCTGGGAAGCAACCTATGCCGTGGTCGGCACCGAGGTCCGGCCCTCCGGCGTGAAGTACAACGATGCCTACCGCTACGTCGATTGGCTGCTCACAGTGCCGTTGTTGCTGATCGAGCTCATCCTGGTGATGCGCCTGCCTGCGGCCGAGACGGTGTCGAAAGGGACCAAGCTTGGTGTGCTCGCTATCATCATGGTCGTGCTGGGTTACCCCGGCGAGATTTCGCCGAACATGGGCACGCGATGGATATGGTGGACGCTGGCGATGATCCCGTTCCTCATCATCGTCTATGACCTGTTCTTCAGCCTCGGTGCCTCGATCAAGGCGCAGCCCCCCGGAGTGCGCGGGATGGTCAGTACGGCGCGTTGGCTGACGGTCATCTCCTGGGCCTTCTACCCGATCGTGTTCCTGTTCCCGATGTTGGGCTTCGACGGCACCAACGCCCAGACCGCGGTTCAGATCGGCTACACGGTTGCCGACATCGTTGCCAAGGCGATGTTCGGGGTGTTCATCTACCTGATCGCCGCCCGCAAGTCCGAACTGGAATATCCGGAAGCTCGTCAGACTTCGGGAAGCCGGGTCTCCGGCATGACCTGAGGCGGACATCGATCAGGGCGGTTTTGCTTTGATCGAAATTTTCCCAGCATCGCTGCTCTCCGATACCGCCCTGGATCGTCTCCTTGCAGGATGCGATCCAGGGTACGGTCGTGCAAACTGATCTAAGCCGACAGGATGATTGCGATGTCGGCACCCAGCCGGTACTGGCTCAGTTCCGCGCTGCGGCGGCATACGAGAGGGGCCACGACAACAATCACCGGGTTCTGCCTGCTGGCTGTTGCCGGCCTGGATTTCAGCCCCATCGCTCAATCCTTCCTGCTGCTTGGCGGCGTGGTCGTCGTTGGCTTCCCGCACGGCGCCTTTGACCATTTGGTGGCGCGTCCGGTTCTGGCACAACGCTTTGGCCCGTTCTGGTGGCTGTTGTTCGGCACGGGCTACTTCGGGTTGGCGGCATTGGTGTGGATCGCCTGGACGGTTGCGCCTGCCGTCACCCTGGCCGGATTTCTTGCAGCCTCCGTCCTGCATTTTGGCCTGGGTGACGTCGAGGATGGCCTGGCGCCGGAAACCGTGCCGCGTGTCGTGGCCATCCTGGCCCATGGCGGACTTCCGATCCTGATGCCGATCGCCGTTCACCCGCAGGCCTGTGCACCGCTGCTGGCCGCGCTCGCCAAGGTTCCGGTCCCGGCGATGCTGGATGCGCTCGCTGTCGCCGCATGGTGGACGCCCGCATGGATCGCCGCCTTCACCTGGGTGCTGCTGGCGAACCTGAAGCAACGCCGGACCGCCGCCGAACGGCTGGCATCCATCGCCGCCTTCGTGTTGCTGCCACCCGTGCTCGCGTTCGGTCTGTATTTCACGCTGGGACATTCGGTGCGCCATGTGCTTCGCCTTGGCGCCTGGCATGATCCGCGCGATCCAGCCGCCGCAGCGCGCTGGCTGCTGAGCGTGATGCTTCCCGCCGGCGGGCTCTGCCTTGTCGGAGTGAGCGGCCTTGTCCTGTTGGGCGGCGACATGACGCTTGACGTGTTGACGCCGTGCTTTCGGGTGATCGCCGTCCTCACCTTGCCGCATATGGTGGTGACGAGCTGGCTGGGTTCGTCCGACCAGACTTATGTCGTTCCGATGCGCCCGGCAGGACTCGAACCTGCAACCGAGCGGTTATGAGCCGCCTGCTCTAACCAATTGAGCTACAGGCGCGCCGGAGGTCCTGAGCAGGCGCGATGTGACAGACATTGCCCGGAACGCGCAAGGGCCGACAGACATAGGCGATTGGCCCCGGCGCCTGATATAGAAGCCGTGCCCTTTGCCACGGAGACGACCCATGCGCCTCGATGCCATCGCCATCGGCAGCAATCCGCCGGAAGACGTTAACGTCGTGATCGAGGTCGAGATCGGCGGCGAGCCGATCAAGTACGAGATGGACAAGGATGCCGGCACCCTGTTCGTCGATCGGTTCCTGCATACAGCCATGCGCTACCCCGGGAATTACGGCTTCGTGCCGCATACCCTGTCCGACGACGGCGATCCGATCGACGTGCTGGTCGCCAATACCCGGCCGATCGTGCCCGGCGCCGTGATCAACGTCCGTCCGGTCGGCGTGCTGAAGATGACCGACGACGGCGGCGGCGACGAGAAGATCATCGCCGTGCCCTCGCCGCGGCTGACCAAGCGGTATCTGAATGTCCACAACTACACCGACCTGCCGCAGATCACGCTGGAGCAGATCCAGCACTTCTTCGAGCACTACAAGGATTTGGAAGAAGGCAAATGGGTCAAGATCATCGGTTGGGGCGATGCCGCGGAGGCCAAGCAACTGATCCTGGACGCTATTGAGCGCGGGCGGCCATATCGGAGCCAGTAAGGCGGGGCTCTGCCCTCGACCCGCTGGGGGGCAGCGCCCCCAGACCCGCATCTCTTGAGGGATGCACTCCCGGGGGCTTTGGGGCGGTGCGCCATGCTTCTTTTGCCTGCGGCGCTTAAAATAGTCCTTCGATCTGGCCGTCCGCATCCAATCGAATGCTTTCCGCGGCCGGCACGCGCGGCAGGCCGGGCATGGTGAGCACATCGCCGCAGATCGCCACGACGAAGCCGGCACCGGCCGACAGCCGCACGTCGCGCACTGGCAGGACGTGCCCGGTCGGCGCGCCCATCGATGTTGGATCGGCCGAAAAGCTGTACTGCGTCTTGGCGATGCAGACCGGAAATTCGCCGAAGCCGGCGGCCTCGTAGCCGTCTAGCTTTCGCGCGACCGCGGCTGGCAGGCTGATGTCGGCGGCATGGTAGATCTCGCGCGCCACGGTGCGCAGCTTGTCGGCAAGGCTTTCCGAATTCGGATAAAGCGGCGCGAACCGGGCAGTGCCGGCGACGAGCCTGGCCCGCACGGCCTGGGCGAGGTCGGCGGCCCCGGCGGCGCCGTCGGACCAGTGGGTGCAGAGGATGGCTTCGGTGCCGAGCGCCGTCATCGCGTCGCGCACCACGGCGAACTCGGCTGGGGTGTCGGAGCCGAACCGGTTCAGCGCGACAATCGCGGGCACGCCGAATTTGCCGACGTTCTCGACGTGGCGGATCAGGTTGGCGGTGCCGCGCGCCACCGCCCCGGTGTTCTCGGCGTTGAGGTCGGATTTGGCGACGCCGCCATGCATCTTCAACGCGCGCACGCTGGCGACGATCACGGCGCAGTCGGGCGATAGGCCGGCGCTGCGGCATTTGATGTCGAAGAACTTCTCCGCACCCAGATCGGCGCCGAAGCCGGCTTCGGTCACCACGATGTCGGCCAGGCTGAGGCCGAGCTTTGTCGCGATCACCGAGTTGCAGCCATGCGCGATGTTGGCGAACGGCCCGCCATGGACCAGCGCCGGCGAGCCCTCGATGGTTTGCACCAGGTTGGGTGACAGCGCATCGCGCAGCAGCGCCGCCATGGCGCCATCGGCCTTGAGGTCGCGCGCGGTGACAGGCGTGCTGTCGCGGCGGGTCGCGACGATGATGCGGCCGAGCCGCGCCTGAAGGTCGTCGAGGTCGGACGCCAGGCAGAACACCGCCATGACCTCGGACGCCACGATGATGTCGAAACCATCCTGGCGCGGAAATCCGTTGGCGACGCCGCCCAGCCCCACGGCCATGTCGCGCAAGGCGCGATCGTTGATGTCGAGGGCGCGGCGGAAGGTGATGCGTCGGCTGTCGATGCCGAGCGCGTTGCCCCAGTACAGGTGGTTGTCGATCATCGCCGCGAGCAGGTTGTTGGCCGCGGTGATGGCGTGGAAATCACCGGTGAAGTGCAGGTTGATCTCGTCCATCGGCACCACCTGGGAGCGTCCGCCGCCGGTGGCGCCACCCTTCTGGCCGAAGCTCGGGCCCAGGGAGGGCTCACGCAGGCAGATCATGGCGCGCGCGCCGGCATGGTTTAGCGCGTCGCCAAGGCCGATCGTGGTGGTGGTCTTGCCCTCGCCGGCGGCGGTCGGGCTGATGCCGGTGACCAGCACGAGTTTTCCCGATCGCGCCGGAAGGCCGCGGATGAAGCCTGTTTCGATTTTGGCCTTGAACCGGCCGTAGGGCTCCAGCGCTTCCGCGGGGATGCCGGCCTTGGCGGCGATCTCGGCGATCGGGCGCAATTTCGCCGCGCGCGCGATTTGGAGGTCCGATTCAGGCATCGTCACGCCGCCTTGCGGGTATCGACGCCGATGTCGGCAAGGGCGAGCGCCATCGCCTCGACCGCCTCCGTCATCTCGGCCGGCGCGATGTCGCCGATGCAGCCGACGCGAAAACTCGGGTTTTCCGTGTTGTAGAAATTGCTGATCAGAAAGCCGCGGCGCTTCAGCGCGTCGACGAATTCAAGCAGGTTCCAGGCCGGATGGGTGGGCGCGTGGATGTTGACGACGATCGGGCCCTGATGCTCGGGTGCCAGAACCGGCGCCACGCCGAGCCGGATCATGCCGTCGTAGAAAACCCGCATGTTGGCGGTGTAGCGCGCCAGCCTGGCCGGCTGGCCGCCCTCGGCGTCGAACCGGTCCAGCGCCACCGAAAACGCGGCGATGACCTGCATCGGCGGGGTGAACCGGAAAGTCCCTGGCAGGTTCTTGAGGCCGTGCTGGTGGATGTCGGAAAGGTCGAACGACCAGGACCCGGCATTGCCGGCGCAGGCTTCGAGGCGGGCAGCCGGCGATATCGCGAAGGCGATGCCGGCGACACCCTCGATGCATTTGTTGGAGCTGAACACGACCGCATCGATCTCCGGCCGCTCCGCCAGGTTGAGCGGCAGGGCGCCGAACGCCGACACCGAGTCGACGATGGTGCGGCGGCCGAGCGCGCGGACCACGGCGCCGATTGCCGCCGGATCATGGATCACGCCGCTGCCGGTCTCGGAATGGATGATGCCGACATGGCTGATCCCGGGGTCTTCCGCGAGTGCGGCGGCGATCGCGGTCGGGCTGACCGGGCGGTCGGCCGGCACCGGCAACACAGTCACCAGGCGCCCCGCCTCGCTGGCCAGCCGGATCATGCGCCCGGCATAGGGGCCGGTGTCGGCGATCAGGATGCGTCCGCCCGGCGGCAGGAATGTCCGGATCGACGCCTCGATCGCATAGTGGCCGCATCCTTGCAGCATCAGCGCCATATGCTCGCCTGGAACGCCGCCGGCGATGGCCAGGACTCGGTCCTTGACTGCGGCGATCATCGGTTTGGTGTCGTTGTCCCAAGGTGCAAAATCCTGCGTCATGGCGGCGCGCACGTCGGGGTGGGTGGAAACCGGTCCGGGGATAAGCAGCTTCATGACGCAACCTGTGGAAAGCCGTCAGGCTTGCCATGGCGCGCGGCAAAAATCCACATCTAGATATATGGCCGAACCTGCCGACAGGAATGTTAGGATGCTTTCGAGAAGCTACTTCCGCTCAAGGACCCACGATGACCCTTCCCGTGACACTGCCGGACTGGCTGCCCTGGTGGGTGCCGCTGCTGCTGCTGGTGCCCGCCGTGCTGTGGGGCCTGGCGTTCCTGCTGCTGCCGTTCGGCGTCATCGGCCTGAAGGGCAGGCTGGAGACCATCGAGGCGCGGCTGGATGAGATCCAGGGCGAGATACGCTCGCTGTCGCACCGCCTGCCCGAGCCGATGCGGCAATCCTCGTATGACGATGTCTATGCGCCGCCAGGCATGACTCCGACGCGACGCGAGGAGCCGCCGGACGTCTCCCGCCCGCCAATTCCGCCTGCGGCGCATGAGCTGGAGGATGATTACCGTCCGGCACGTGCCACGCCCCGGCGCGTCGATGTGCGCGGACGGGCCGAGCCTCGGGTGGACTGGCCACGGTGACACCCCGGGTGCGCAATCCAACCGAAGCTCGGCGCATAGCCAAGCAAGCGTATCCGTTCCAGTGTTGCGTGGTTTGCGGCCTGCAGATTTCCACTTGTTTGCAGATAGCGCATCTGGACCATGACGCCGCCAACAACGTGCCTGACAACCTGGCTCATCTGTGCCCAACTCATCACTGGATGTATGACGCCGGCCTTTATCCGGTCGAAGCCATCAGGCTGCTGCAAGCTCACTGGCAGACGGTGCGCGGTATTCCCAACCACAAACCCCGGATGAAAGATGCCGGCGTGAAAGCAGCGCTTACCCGCAAGCGAAGCATGGCAGCTCGAAAGGCAGTAGCCACAAGGCTGGCAAATACCGCCGCCGGCATTGATGCCAGACGTACAACGCCATGAACCAGGCTGGAGATCGAGAGTGCGGGTAAGCGTCATCCAGATGAACCCCGGCCACGACAAAGCGGAAAACATCGCTCAGGCGGACCGGCTGATCAGCGCCGCGATGGCGGATGGGCCGGATATCGTCAGCCTGCCGGAGGTCTGGTCGTGCCTTGGCGGCACGCGAGAGGGGAAATTCGACGCGGCCGAGGCGCTGCCGCCGGCGGGATCGAATGAGCCGGGCGGGCCCGCCTATGAGTTCCTGCGCAGCGTCGCGCGCAGCCAGCGTGTCCATGTCCATGGCGGGTCGATTCAAGAAAAAGGTGGCCAGGAAAAAGGCGGCGACCGGCTGTTCAACACCACCCTGGTGTTCGGGCCGGAGGGGCAGGAACTGGTGCGCTATCGCAAGATCCATCTGTTCGACATCACCGGCCCTGACGGCACTGGCTTTCATGAAAGCGCGACCTACGGCGCCGGCGACGAGATCGTCACCTACCAGGCCGCGGGGCTGAAGGTCGGCTGCGCCATCTGCTACGACCTGCGATTTCCGGAAATGTTCCTGGCGCTGCGCCGCGCCGGCGCGGAGCTGATTTTCCTTCCTTCGGCCTTCACCCAGCAGACGGGGCGCGACCATTGGGAGGTGCTGATCCGTGCCCGCGCCATCGAGAGCCAATGCTGGATCGCGGCGCCCGCGACCTGGGGCCGGCACCTCGACGGCGGCACCGAGCCGCGCCTGACCTATGGCCATTCGATGCTGTGCGATCCGTGGGGCCAGGTGGTCGCCACCGTATCCGACGGCATCGGCTGGGCAACCGCCAGGATAGACTCCGCGATCACCGAGAGGGTCAGGCGCGACATGCCGGTGCTTGACCATCGAAAACTCGCATGAGCGAGGCGCCGCCCGACACGCTGACGATGCGCCAGCGTCACGGCGAGGTAAGGCCGGGGCGCATTTCGTTCGTCGCGGCGCCGACCGCCGCTGCCTACGCCACCCGCTTGCGGCTCGAGGCGCGCTACGGCGCCTGCGATCCGCAGCTCGCCAGCGTTGTGGTGGCGCTGGGCGGCGACGGCTTCATGCTGGAGACGCTGCATTCGCTGCTCGGGCGTGACATCCCGGTCTATGGCATGAACTGCGGCTCGGTCGGGTTCCTGATGAACTCGGTCGGCGAGGACGAGCTGCCGGAGCGGCTGTCGCGGGCGCAGGAAGCAACGCTCCATCCGCTGCGGATGAATGTGGTGACGATGACCGGGGCGATGGAGGAGTCCCTGGCCTTGAACGAGGTGTCGTTGCTGCGCCAGCTGCGCCAGGCGGCCAAGATCCGCATCACGGTGGATGGCAGGGTGCGGCTGGAGCAGCTGATCTGCGACGGCGTGCTGATTTCGACGCCGGCCGGATCGACCGCCTACAACCTGTCGGCGCACGGCCCGATCGTGCCCTTGTCAGCCAATCTCCTGCCTTTGACGCCGATCAGCGCGTTCCGGCCGAGGCGCTGGCGCGGCGCGTTGCTGCCAAGTTCAGCCGATGTGCTGTTCGAGGTCCTGGAGGCCGATAAGCGCCCCGTTGCCGCCGTCGCCGACTTCACCGAGGTGCGCAACGTAGCCTCTGTTGCCGTAACCGAGGACCGCACGATCAGCGTGGGCGTGCTGTTCGACCCCGACCAGGGCCTGTCGGAGCGCATAATCGCCGAGCAGTTTACTGTGTAGATGGGTTCTAAGGGTCTAGACCCTTAGCGGGGTATGGGGCAGAGCCCCGTTCTGGCTCCTCTTGCCCTTTTTGTAGGCAAGCGCCATTTCGTATCCATGCAAAACATGACCTCGCCCAACGACCCTGTCGGCTGGCACGGCACCACGATCCTGTGCGTTCGGCGCGACGGGCACGTGACCATGGCCGGCGATGGCCAGGTCAGTCTCGGCAACACGGTGGTGAAGGGCAACGCCCGCAAGGTCCGGCGCATCGGCAACGGCGGCCTGGTCATCGCGGGCTTCGCCGGCGCCACGGCTGATGCCTTCACCCTGCTGGAGCGGCTGGAGGCCAAGCTCGAGCGGTTTCCCAACCAGCTGGAGCGCGCCTGCGTCGAACTGGCGAAGGACTGGCGCACCGATCGCTATCTGCGCCGGCTGGAGGCGATGATGGCGGTGGCCGACCGCGACCGCAGCTTCACCCTGACCGGCAACGGCGACGTGCTGGAGCCGGAGGACGGCGTCATCGCGATCGGCTCGGGCGGCAATTTCGCCCTCGCCGCGGCGCGCGCGCTGATGACGGTGGAGGGCTTAGGGGCCGAGGAGATCGCGCG
>JANXRT010000413.1 GCA_025356735.1 Acetobacteraceae bacterium
ATTGGCGCTTTGAGACCGTCTGGTTAGATCGCTGAGAATTACCGAACCCGCCTAGAAATCAGCCAGACCTTGGATATTTTTGCCTAATTAGCGTTCATTGGTCGCCAGATTTGCCGTTGTTTTCGGCGATACCGACTTTTGCCTTCACAGTAATCATGTTGCGCTGCATCATGGCCGTGAAAGACATCGGTGGATCGATGGCGAAGGCGGCCTTGCGCATATTCCTTTTGGACGACAAATCCGACCGGGCGGCGGCGGTAAGCGCCGGCCTGGTCGACGCCGGATGCGTGATCGTCGGCGTTGCCACGAGTTCCGCCGACCTCGTGCAACAGGTTCGCCAATCCAGCGCCGACGTGGTCGTCTGCGACCTAGACAATCCATCTCGCGACACGATCGAGAGCATGCAGGCGCTGAACCGCGACGAGCCGCGTCCGGTGGTGATGTTCGTCGACCGGTCCGACCCGGAAAGCATCACGGCAGCCATGAACGCCGGTGTCGCCGCCTACGTCATCGAGGGCATGGTGCCGAGCCGGGTCAAGGCAGTGATCGACGTGGCGATCGCTCGGTTCCAGGCGCATCAGGCGCTCAAAGCGGAGTTGCACGAGGTCCGCTCCGCGCTCGCCGAGCGCAAGCTGGTGGAGCGTGCCAAGGGCATCTTGATGCAGTCGCGCCGGTTGTCGGAGGAGCAGGCTTTCGCGACGTTGCGCCGGCTCGCCATGGACCAGGGCAAGCGGCTGTCCGACGTCGCCGCCAGCGTCATCACCCTGTCGAAAATGCTTCAAGATTAGGAGGCAGTAGCCCCCTTACTTCGGAAGCGGTCCCGGGCGCTACCCAGGCGGGGTTTGGAGCAGAGCCCCATGTTCCCTTTGGCACGACGTTTGCTTAATCTTCCACGCTCCATAGCGGAGCCGATGCGGTGATCAATGGCGATCCCGCTTTCGACCCCAATCCCTCGCGGTCCAATGACGGTCCGCGCGCCAGGCTCCGGAATTTCCCGGAAGGAGCGCGCCGCCGATGCAAGACCTCAGCCCGCGCCTCTCTGAGCCGGCAACCCGGCCCGGTTCAACAACGCGCAAGACCGTCCCCGCGGAGACCCTGAACATCGGCTACGTGCCGCTGACCGATGCCGCGCCGCTGCTGGTCGCCAGCCGCATGGGCTTCTTCCACGATCGCGGCCTTGTCGTGCGGCTCACCCAGGCACCATCCTGGGCCTCGCTGCGCGACCGTGTCGCCTTCGGCCTGCTCGACGGCGCACAGATGCTGTCGCCGATGCCGATCGCCGCCACGCTCGGCCTGGGCGGCGTGCAGACCGACCTCGTGGTCGCCGCGACACTCGGGCGCAACGGCAACACCATCACCATCGGCGAATCTCTCGCGCATGAGATCGAGGCCGTGTCCGAAAACCCGATCGCCTTAGGCAACCTAGCGGCCAACCTGGCAATCAACCTGGCGGCCGGGCTGCGTGCCGCGCTCGTCGCCCGGCGCGCCACCGGCCGACCGATGCCCGTGTTCGCGGTGGTGTTCGCCTTCTCCTCGCACAACTACCTGCTGCGGCACTGGCTCGCTGCCGCCGGTATCGATCCGGAACGCGACATCCGCCTGGTCGTGGTACCGCCGCCGGAAGTCGCCGACGCGCTTGCCCAGGGCCGCATCGACGGCTTCTGCGCCGGCGAGCCGTGGGGCTCGCGCGCCGTCGATCTGCGGGTCGGGCGGATCGTGCTCGCCACCGGCGACATCTGGCCGAACCACCCGGAGAAAATCCTGGCCTTCACCTCCGCCCTCGCCGCGCGCGATCCGGGGCGCGTCGCCGCCTGCACCGCCGCCGTTCTGGACGCCTGCAGGTGGCTTGACGACCCGGCGAACCGGGCCGATGCGGCGCGCATCGTGGCCGACGCCCTGCCCTCGGTGCCGCGCGAGATCATCGCGCTGGCGCTAGACGGTAAATACCGCCCGGTTGCCGACGCTGATCCGATCGCCGCGCCGAACCTGCTGTTCCACCGCGACGGAGCCAGCTACCCGTTTCCCTCCCATGGCGCCTGGTGGCTAAGCCAGATGCGGGAATGGCGGCACCTTCCGTCCGGCACGGATGACGGCGTCGTCAGCCGCATCTGGCGCCCCGACCTGTGGAACCGCGCCGCCGAACTCACCGGTGACCCGATCCCGACCCACGACATCGCAGCCAGCCAGCCGACAGGCCCCAAACCATGACACTGACCCGCCGCAACATCCTCAAGACCACCGCCCTGCTGGCCGCCGCGCGCGTCGCCCTGCCAAACGGTGCCTTCGCCGCAAGCGCCGGGCCGGAGACCACCAAGGCGACGCTAGGCTACATCGCGCTGACCGACAGCGCGCCGTTGATCGTCGCGCGTGAGCGCGGACTTTTCGCCAAGTACGGCGTCGCCGACGTCGAGGTGCTGAAGCAGGCCTCGTGGGGCGGCACGCGCGACAACCTTGTCCTCGGCGGCGGCTCGGGCGGCATCGACGGCGCCCACATCCTGTCGCCGCTGCCCTATTTGATGCACACCGGGAAGGTGACGCAGAACAGCCAGCCGGTGCCGATGAGCATCCTGGCGCGACTCAACGTCAACGGCCAGGCGATCAGCGTGTCCAAGGCGCTGCAGCCGCGCGGCGCCACGCTGGACGCGGCGCCACTGAAGGCCGCCTTCGCAGCCAAGGCGGAGAACAAGGTCGCGGTGACCTTCCGCGGCGGCACCCACGATCTATGGCTGCGCTACTGGCTCGCCGCCGGCGGCATCGATCCCGACCACGACGTGCAGACCATCGTCGTGCCGCCGCCGCAGATGGTCGCCAACATGAAGGTCGGCACCATGGACGCGTTCTGCGTCGGCGAGCCATGGAACGACCAGCTCGTGCACCAGGGCCTCGGCTACACCGCCTGCGTCACCGGCGAGATCTGGCGCGACCATCCGGAGAAGGCGCTCGGCATGCGCGCCGACTGGGTGGCGAAGAACCCGCGCGCCGCCGAGGCGATCACCGCCGCGGTGATCGAGGCGCAGATGTGGTGCGACGCCGACGCCAACAAGGAGGAGATGGCGGCGATCCTCGGCAAGCGCGCCTGGTTCAACGTGCCCCCGGCCGACATAGCGCCGCGCGCCGCCGGCGACATCGATTTCGGCAACGGCCGCAAGCTCACCCACTCCGACCTCAGGATGAAGTTCTTCGCCGACCACGCCTCGTATCCCTTCCAGTCGCATGACCTGTGGTTCCTGACCGAGGACATCCGCTGGGGCGTCCTGCCGACCGAGACCGACACCGCGGCGCTGGTAGCCGCGGTCAACCGCGAGGATATCTGGCGCAGCGCGGCGAAGCTCGCCGACGTGAAGCCGGCCGACATGCCAGCGGGCAAGTCGCGTGGCCCGGAAAAATTCTTCGATGGTCACATCTTCGACCCGGAGCACCCGCAAACCTATCTGGCCAGCCTCGCCATCAAGAAACTGTCCGCCGCATGAGGGGCACACCGACGAGCACCGTTTTCAGCCAGGCGACGGCGACGCCGGTCGCCCCTTCCGGCCTCGTTGCCGCACGGCTGCGGTCCGCATCGCTCGCGGCCTTGCGCCGGCTGCGCCATGAGGCGCTGCAGGCCGTGCCGTTGATCGTGATGCTGGCAATCCTGCTCGGCGTCTGGCAGATCGCGACGCACGGGCCCGGTGCCACCCTGCCCTCGCCCGTCAAGATCTGGGCGCAGAGCCACGACCTGATCCTGCACCCGTTCTACGACCATGGCGGCCTCGACAAGGGGCTCGGCTGGCATCTGTTCGCAAGCCTGCAGCGCGTCTTCGTCGGCTTCGCGCTGGCCGGGTCGGTCGGCGTGGCGCTCGGCATGCTGGTCGGCACCAGCAACATCGCCATGCGCGGGCTCGATCCGATTTTCCAGGTGCTGCGCACCGTCCCGCCGCTGGCCTGGCTGCCGTTGTCGCTGGCGGCGTTCCGCGACGCGCAACCCAGCGCCATCTTCGTCATCTTCATCACCGCGATCTGGCCGGTGATCATCAACACCGCGGTCGGCGTGCGCAACGTTCCGCAAGACTACCGCAACGTCGCGCTGGTCATCCGGCTGCGGGGCCCGAAGTTCTTCACCAAGATCGTGCTGCCTTCCGCCGCGCCGTACATCTTCACCGGGCTGCGCATCGGCATCGGGCTGTCCTGGCTCGCCATCGTCGCGGCCGAAATGCTCATCGGCGGCGTCGGCATCGGCTTCTTCATCTGGGACGCGTGGAACAGCTCCAACATATCCGACATCATCGTCGCGCTCATTTATGTCGGGCTGGTCGGCTTCGTGCTCGACCGCATCGTGGCCTTCGCCGGCCGGCTGGCGACGCGCGGCGTCCAGGCATCGTAGGAGCCTCGAAACATGGCATTCCTTCAGATATCCGACATCGGCATTCGCTTTGCCGCCAACGCGCCGGCAGTGCTCGTCAACGTCAGCCTGCCAATCGAGCGTGGCGACTACGTCTCGATCATCGGCCATTCCGGTTGCGGCAAATCGACCTTGCTCAACATCGTCGCCGGGCTGCTGCGCGCCACCGATGGCGGGGTCATCCTGGATGGCCGAGAGGTCAACAGCCCCGGCCCTGACCGCGCCGTGGTATTCCAGAACCACTCGTTGCTGCCGTGGCTGACCTGCCGCGAGAATATCTCGCTGGCCGTCGATCAGGTGCTCTCCGGCACCAAGTCACGCCGGCAGCGCGCCGCCTGGGTCGATGAGAACCTTGAGCTGGTGCGCATGATGCCGCACGCCGACAAGCGCCCGAACGAGATCAGCGGCGGCATGAAGCAGCGCATCGGCATCGCCCGCGCGCTCGCCATGCAGCCCAAGGTGCTGCTGCTCGACGAGCCGTTCGGGGCGCTCGATGCCCTCACCCGCGCCCACCTCCAGGACCAGGTGATGGACATCCACCGCCGCCTCGGCACCACGGTGATGATGATCACCCACGACGTCGACGAGGCGGTGCTGCTGTCGGACCGCATCGTGATGCTGACCAACGGCCCGGAGTCCACGATCGGCGAGATACTGACCGTCGATTTGCCGCGCCCGCGCGACCGCCTGGCGCTGGCGCAGGACCCGCGCTTCCTCGCTGCCCGCGCGGCGGTGATGCGGTTCCTGTATGCCCGCCACCGCAACCCGGCCGAGGCCGCCTGATGCACCGGATCGTCGTCGTCGGCGCCGGTCCCGCCGGCGCGCGCTGTGCGGAACGCCTCGCCGGGCGCGGTTTCGCCGTTACCCTGATCGGGGCCGAGCGCGACATGCCCTATGACCGCGTGGCGCTCAGCAAGTTCCTCGCCGGCGAAATCCTTGAAGCCGATCTGCTGACGCATGAAACCACCTCGCTGAAAGACGCCGGCGTCAGCCATCTCGCCGGCACCCGCGTCGTCGCGATCGACCGCGAACAGAGCCGGGTGCTGACCGACAACCACGGCGCGATCGGCTACAGCCGGCTGGTGCTGGCGCTCGGCTCCACGCCCGTGCGCCTGCCCTTCCCGGGTGCCGACCTGCCCGGCGTGGTGATGTACCGCACCCTGGACGACGTCCGCCTGATGATCGAGACGGCCAGAGCCGGCGGTCGCGCCGTGGTCATCGGCGGCGGCCTGCTTGGCCTGGAAGCCGCCTACGGCCTGGCCAAACGCGGCATGACGGTTTCCGTCCTGCACGCCGTGGACCGGCTGATGGAGCGCCAGCTCGACCACGCCGCCGCCTGCCTGCTGACGCAAAGGCTGGCACGGCACGGCATCGCCACACACCTGACGGCCAAGACGGAAACAATCGAGGGTGATGCTCATGTCAACGCCGTGCGCCTGGCCGACGGCACGGTATTGCCCGCCGACCTCGTGGTGATGGCGGTCGGCATCCGCCCCGAAACCGCGCTCGCCAAGGCCGCCGGGCTCGACGTCAAGCGCGGCGTGCTGGTGGACGATACAATGGCCAGCTCGGACCCGAAGGTCTTTGCCATCGGCGAATGCGCCGAGCATGAGGGCGTGGTCTGCGGCCTCGTGGCGCCCGCCTATGCCCAGGCCGAAATCGCCGCCTGGTCGATCGCCGGCGCGCTGTTCGGCTACCGGCCTGAAACCGACGCGACGGCGCTCAAGGTCGCCGGAACCGGCGTCTGGTCGGCCGGCCAGATCGATCTGCCCGACGCCGAAACCATCGTCTACGACGACACCGAGGCCGGCGAGTATCGAAAGCTGCTGCTGCGCGACGATCGCCTGATCGGCGCCATGCTGTTCGGCGACACCTCCGATGGGCCCTGGTACCAGTCGCTGATCAGCGGCGGCCTGCAGCTGCGCGCGACACGCGCCGCGCTGCCATTCGGCGCCGCCTTCGCCCTCTCCACTCGGGACTGATGCCGACACATAGGACGCCGACCCACACGATGAACGACCAGCCTTTCTCCCCGGACCAGCAGGAATACCTCAAGGGCTTCATGTCCGGCGTCGAGGCGCGCCGCACCGCGCTCGGCCTGCCGGTGACCCCTGGCGGCGCGGAAGCCGCCGACCCAAACGATCTGCAGCGCATTGCCCAGGACCGGGTCACCGCCGCCGGCGGCAAGCTGGCGCCGGAGGAGGGCATCAAGCGGCCGAAGCACCCGCTGGACCGGTTCGACGAGATTTCGAAGATCGCTGCGGAAAACCGCCTGGCCAAGGGCGGCGAGGTGTTCCTGGCCAAGTTCAACGGGCTGTTCAACGTCTCGCCGGCGCAGAACTCCTACATGTGCCGGCTGCGCATTCCAGGCGGCATCCTCAACGCCTACCAGTTGCGCGGCGTGGCCGACATCGCCGACGACCTGGCCGGCGGCTATGCCGACGTCACCACTCGGGCCAACCTGCAGCTGCGCGAGATCGGCCCCAGGGCGCCGCCCGAGGTGCTGCTTCGCCTCTCGGAGATCGGCCTGACCTCACGCGGCTCGGGCGCCGACAATGTCCGCAACGTAACCGGCAGCCCGACCGCCGGGATCGACCCGAACGAGCTGATCGACACCCGCCCACACGCCCGTGCCATCCATCATTTCATCCTCAACCACCGCGAGCTGTTCGGCCTGCCGCGAAAGTTCAACATCGCCTTCGACGGCGGCGGCCGGGTGCCGGTTCTGGAGGACACCAACGACATCGCCTTCTCCGCCGTCGTGGTGAAGGACGGTTCCGGCGTGCCGGCCGGCGTGTACTACGCGCTCGGCCTCGGCGGCATCACCGGGCACAAGGATTTCGCCAGATCGACGGGGGTGATCGTCACGCCCGAGGAAACCACGTCGGTGTGCAACGCCATCCTGCGCGTGTTCATCCTCAACGGCACCCGTACCGACCGTAACAAGGCGCGGCTGAAATACCTGCTCGACGACTGGGGTTTTCCGAAGTTCCTCGATGAGGTCGAGAAAGAACTCGGCGCCAAGCTGATACGGGTGCCAGAGGATGCGCTGCTGCCCCGCCCGGCGCAGGAGAAGCACGGCCACGTCGGCGTGCACGCGCAAAAGCAGCCCGGCCTGTCCTATGTTGGCATCACCTGCGCCATGGGCCGGCTGCCGACCGAACAGCTGCGCGGCCTGGCCGACATCGCGGAAACCTATGGCTCCGGCACGATACGCCTCACAGTGTGGCAAAACCTGCTGATCTCCGACATTCCCGATGCCCGCATTCCCGAGGCGCTGGCGGCGATCGAGGCGCTCGGCCTCGGCGTGTCTGCCAGCCACATCCGCGGCGGCCTGATCGCCTGCACGGGCAATGCCGGCTGCAAGTTCGCCGCCTCCAACACCAAGGCCCACGCCGCGGCGATCGGCGACTACCTCGACCCGCGCATAGACATCAGCCACCCGATTAACATCCACCTGACCGGCTGCCACAACTCCTGCGCCCAGCACTACGTGGCCGATATCGGGCTGCTCGGCGCCAAGGTCGAGGTCGGCGAGGACATGCTCGAGGGCTACGACCTGCATGTCGGCGGCGGCGCCGGGCCGGAGCAGAAGATCGGCCGACTGATCCGCGAGAAGGTTGTTTTCGCCGACATCCCGCCGATGCTGCTCAACCTGCTCGCGGCCTGGAACGAACGCCGCGTTGATGCAGATGAAACCTTCCAGCAGTTCACGTCGCGCTTCGACGACGACGCGTTGCTGGAAATCTGCCTGTCCGAGACGATGACTCCGGTGGAGGCGTGACATGAACGCGCTCAACCCGCCGACGCCGCTGATCCCCGAAACCGCGCCGTTCACGCCGCAGCAGCGCTCCTGGCTCAACGGCTTCCTGGCCGGCATCTACGGCGGCGCCGCAACCAACCAGTCCCTGGCCGCGCCGATCGTCGAGGAGGAGGATTTCCCCTGGCACGACCCAGCCATGGAGATGCCCGAGCGCCTGGAACTTTCCGCGGGCAAGCCGCTGCCGCGCCGGCTGATGTCGGCGATGGCGCAGCTCGATTGCGGCCAGTGCGGCTACCTCTGCCAGACCTACGCGGAAGCCCTGGCCGAGGGCCGTGAGAGCTCGACCTCGCTATGCGTCCCCGGCGAAAAGCCGACCGCGCGCATGCTGAAGCAGATCCTGGTCGAAACGCCGGCGGTGGCCGCCGTCACAACCGCCGCGCTGCCAGCCGCCGCATTGCCGGCCAAGCCGGAGCTGCGCGACATAAGGGTACTCGAGTCGCGCCGCCTGACCGGTGCCGGCTCGGCCAAGGACGTCCGCCACATCGTCATCGACCTCGACGGCAGCGGCTTGAGCTACGAACCCGGCGACAGCCTCGGGCTGATGACCCCGAACGATCCGGTCCTG
Source organism: Acetobacteraceae bacterium (assembly GCA_025356735.1). GTDB lineage: Bacteria > Pseudomonadota > Alphaproteobacteria > Acetobacterales > Acetobacteraceae > PALSA-911. The sequence goes on from JANXRT010000413.1 coordinate 8,767, forward strand.
GTGCAGGCGGTGATTGCCGTGTTGCGCGCCACCGGCGAAGAGCCGGTGGTCTGCCCCGACGGCGAGGCCCGCACCCTGCGGGAGGGATTGCTGGCGCATTTCGACATCGCCCGGCCGCTCGACCGCACCATGAACCTGCTGGCGATGAGCGCGACCCATGCGCCGCACGCCGTGGCACTTCGCAAACTGGCGGACGGCGATGATGGCGCCGAGCCCGACGGCGCCGACCTGCTCGACCTGCTTTCGACGTTCCAGTCGGCGCGCCCGAAACTGTCCGACCTGCTGAAGTCGCTGCCGTCGCTGAAGCCGCGGCTCTATTCGATCGCCTCGTCGCCGCGCGCCGTTCCCGGCCAGGTCCATCTTTGCGTCGGCGTCGTGCGCACCGAACTGCGCGGCCGGGTCCGCGGCGGCGTTGCCAGCGCCTTCCTCGCCGACCGCGCGCTGGATTTCGGCCCCGTCGCCGGCAACATCCAGACCAGCCATTTCCGCCTGCCCAAAGACCCCACCACGCCGATCCTGATGTGCGGCCCTGGCACCGGCATCGCCCCGTTCCGCGCCTTCCTGCAGGAGGCCGAGGCCACCGGCCGCCGCGGCCGCTCCTGGCTGCTGTTCGGCGACCAGCACCGCGAGACCGACTTCCTGTATGAGCCGGAAATCAACGGATGGCTGAAAAACGGCACGCTGACCCGGATCGACACGGCATTTTCACGCGACCAACGGGAAAAGATATACGTCCAGCAGCGGATGCTGGAGGCCGGAGCCGATCTGTGGCGCTGGCTGCAGGATGGCGGCCACTTCTACGTCTGCGGCGACGCGCTGCGCATGGCCCGCGACGTCGATGCCGCGCTTCGCAGCATCGCCATGAGCGAGGGCTCGCTTGATGCCGACCAGGCGCGCGACTGGGTCGCCTCCCTCGCCCGCCAAGGCCGCTATCAGCGCGACGTCTACTGACATGGATTTCTCCCCCCCGATGACCGACGCCATGGCCGGCGAGCCGGTACGCACCACCTGTCCATACTGCGGCGTCGGTTGCGGCGTGCTTGCGCAATCGGACAGCGCCGGTGGTGCGGCGATCGCCGGCGATCCGCTGCACCCGGCCAATTTTGGCCGCCTGTGCAGCAAGGGTTCTGCACTCGGCGAAACGCTGTCGCTCGATGGCCGCCTGCTGCATCCGGAAATCGACGCAAAACGGACCGACTGGAACACGGCACTCGATGCCGTGGCGGCAGGGTTTGCGGCGACCATCGCCGAGCATGGCCCGGACAGCGTCGCGCTCTACGTCTCCGGGCAGTTGCTGACCGAGGATTATTACGCCGCCAATAAGTTTGCCAAGGGCTTCCTCGGCACCGGTAACATCGACAGCAACTCCCGGCTGTGCATGGCCAGCGCCGTCGCCGGCCACAAGCGCGCCTTCGGCGAGGACATTGTTCCCGGCACCTACGAGGACCTCGAGCTTTGCGACTTGATTGTGCTGGTCGGCTCCAACACCGCGTGGTGCCACCCGGTGCTCTACCAGCGCATTCTGGCCGCCCGCGAGTTACGGCCGGCAATGAAGATCGTGGTGGTCGATCCGCGCCGCACCGCGACCTGCGAGGGTGCCGACCTGCATCTGCCGATCGCGCCCGGCACCGATGTCGCGCTGTTCTCCGGGCTGCTGGTTCACCTCGCCGATGTCGGCGCCACTGACTCGCGGTATGTTGCCGATGCGACGACCGGCGCCGCCGATGCGTTGGCCATCGCGCGCGCGCAGACGCCGGATGCCATGGCTACGGCAAAGGCCTGCGACGTCGATCCCGCACTGATGAGAAGTTTTTTCGAATGGTTCGCGGCCACGCCGCGCGTCGTGACGATGTTCAGCCAGGGCGTCAACCAGTCCTCGTCGGGCACCGACAAGGTCAACGCGATCATCAACGTGCATCTGCTCACCGGGCGCATCGGCAAGCCTGGCGCCGGCCCGTTCAGCGTCACCGGCCAGCCCAACGCGATGGGCGGGCGCGAGGTCGGCGCGCTCGCCAACACCCTGGCCTGCCATCTCGAATTCAACCGCCCCGACGATGCGCGGACACTGCAAGCCTTCTGGTCGGCGCCGGGCCTGCCGGCGAAACCCGGCCACGCCGCGGTCGATCTGTTCCGCGCCATCGGCGACGGCCGGGTGCGCGCGGTGTGGATCATCGCCACCAATCCGGCGATATCACTGCCCGAGGCCGCCGGTGTCCGTCAGGCGCTGCAACGGTGCAACCTGGTCGTGGTTTCCGAATGCGTCCGCGACAGCGACACCACCGATCTCGGCAAAATCCGCCTGCCGGCCGAGGCCTGGGGCGAGAAGGACGGCACCGTCACCAACAGCGAGCGCGTGATCAGCCGCCAGCGCGCGTTTTTGCCGGCGGCCGGGGAGGCAAGGCCCGACTGGTGGATGATCGCGCAAGTGGCGCGCCGTATGGGTTTTTCCGACGCCTTTCGATGGACCTCGCCGGCCGACATCTTCCGCGAGCACGCGGCACTTTCGGGCGCAGGCAACAACGGCTCGCGATTGTTCGACATTTCCCGGCTTGCCGCCATGACCAACGCCGAATACGACGCAATGGCGCCGACCCGATGGCCCTGCCCGGCAACCGGCGCCGCACCGGATGCGCGCTTCTTCGGCGCCGGCGGCTTTCCCCCAAGGACCGGCCGCGCGAACATGGTGCCGACCCCCAGCCGGCCGCCTTTCCAGCCGACCAGCGCGGCGTTCCCGCTGGTGTTGATGACCGGGCGCATCCGCGACCAGTGGCACACCATGACCCGCACCGGAAAGTCGCCCCGGCTGCTGGCGCACCAGCCGGAACCGATGCTCTCGGTCCATCCCGACGATGCGCAGGCCCTGGCGGATGGCAGCCTGGTCACCGTTGCCGCCCCAACTGGTACCGCCCCGACTGGTACCGCCCCGACTGGCACCACCCCGGCCGGCATCGCCACCCTGCGGCTGCGCCACGATCCGGGGCTGCGCCGTGGCAGCGTGTTCGCGCCGATGCACTGGACCGACCGGTTCTGCCCCGCCGGGCGCATCAACCCGGTGGTCAACGCCGCCTTCGACCCGTTCAGCTTCCAGCCCGAACTCAAGCACACGCCGGTCCGGCTCGCGGCCTTTCCCGCGCAATGGCACGGCTTTCTGCTCGCCCGCCACAACCACGGCACCGACCTTGCCGAATACACCGCCGTGCTGCCGGCCAACGATACCGTCTGGCGCCATGAACTCGCGGGCACCGGCGCCGCCGAGCCAGCTTTCGGGCGCCTGCGCGAAAAATTCGGCGAGGCGGCATGGATGAAGCTGAACGATCCCGCATCCGGCCTGTTCCGCGCCGCGCTGATCGTCGATGGCGCGCTGCAAGCCTGCCTTTTTATCAGTAAGGACCCCAGCTCCCTGCCGCTCCGCGAGTGGCTGGTCGCCTGCTTCTCCTCGCCGGTTCTGACGCCGCGCGACCGCCGCATGCTGCTCGCCGGACGCCCGGCCGAGGGCCCGATGCCCGAAGCCCCGGTCTGCGTCTGCCACGGCGTCGGCGCCACCGCGATCGCCGCCGCGATCGCCGCCGGGTCCACCACGGTAGCCGCGATCGGTGCCGCGACCCGCGCCGGCACCAACTGCGGTTCGTGCAAGCCGGAACTTCGAACCTTGCTCCATGGCTTGCTTCAGACTGAGCCCGCCTGATGCGCCACCTGCCCATTTTCCTGGACCTTCACGGCCGGCGCGCGTTGGTCCTCGGCGTTGGCGAGGTTGCCGCGCGCAAGGCGGACATGCTGGCGCGCGCCGGCGCCGAGACCCGGATCGAGCCGGCGTT
>JANXRT010000418.1 GCA_025356735.1 Acetobacteraceae bacterium
GCGTGCGGTATGCCGTGCTGGCGCTGGGCGATCGCGCCTACGCCCAATTTTGCGAGATCGGCCGGCAGTTCGACGACCGGCTGGAGGCGCTGGGCGCCACCCGCGTCTGCGCGCGCATCGACTGCGACCTGGATTATGAGGCGCCGGCGACCGGTTGGCTCGGCAACTCGCTGGTCGAGCTGAAGAAGATTGCCGGTGGCGCCGAACCCGATGCCGCCGTCATCCACGTCGATTTCGCCCGCGAGGCGCCGGATGAGCCCACCTACTCCCGTGGAAATCCGTTCGAGGCCGAGATCACCGAGCACACCAACCTGAGCGGCAGCCGGTCCACCGGGCGCACCTTCCATGTCGAGCTATCGCTCGAGGGATCCGGCCTCGCCTACGAGCCGGGCGACGCGATCGGGTTCGTGCCGACCAACGATCCGGCGCAGGTCGAGGCGGTGCTGAGCGCCGCGGGGCTTGGCGGTGACTCTGATTTGCACGCCAAGCTGGGCCACGAGTTCGACATCTCCACGCTTACCCGGCCCCAGATCAAATCCTATGCGGAGATCACCGGCAGCGCGGCCCTGGCCGAGATCGCGCGTGACGAGGCGTCGATGGCGGCGTTCATCCCGGGGCGCCAGGTGATCGATCTTCTGCTCTCCACGCCGCATCGGCTGAGCGGGGAACAACTGCTCGGGTTGCTGCGGCCGTTGCCGCCGCGGCTCTATTCGGTGGCGTCTAGCCAGAAGGCGGTGGAGCAGGAGGCGCATCTGCTGATTGCCGACGTGACTTACGAAACCCATGGCCGTGCGCGCCGCGGGGTGGCTTCGTCCGACATCGCCGACCGCCGTGCCACCGGGCAGAAGCTGAAGGTCTACGTCAAGCCGAACCCGCATTTCCGGCTGCCGGCTGACCCGGCACGGAAAACGATCCTGATCGGCCCGGGCACCGGCGTCGCACCGTTCCGCGGCTTCCTGCAGGAGCGCGAAGTTACGGGAGCCACCGGGCAGAACTGGCTGTTCTTCGGGTCGCGCAACTACATGCACGACTTTCTGTATCAGCTCGAATTCCAGGACTGGCTCAAGTCCGGCGTGCTGACGCATATCGACGTCGCCTTCTCCCGCGATCAGCCGGAGAAGATCTATGTCCAGCATCGGATGTGGCAACGCCGGAGCGATCTGTTCCGGTGGATCGAGGAAGGTGCGGCGATCTATGTCTGCGGGGACGGCCAGGCGATGGCCAAGGATGTCCACGCGATGCTGCCGCGGGTGATCGCCGACCAGTCCGGCCGCGATGCCGACGCGGCGACCGCTTATCTCGACGATCTGCGCCGCAGCGGCCGCTACCTGCGCGATGTCTACTGAAAGCGCCACCGTGAACGAGTTGAAGAAGCTGTCGCCCAACGAGGCGATCAAGGCCGCCAGCCACGCGCTGCGCGGCACCATCGCCGAAGGGTTGGAGCGCCAGATCACCGGATCGCTGGCGGATGACGACACCCAGCTGACCAAATTCCACGGCATCTACCAGCAGGACGACCGCGACCTGCGCGCCGAGCGGGGCCGCAAGCGCATGGAAAAGGCGTTCAGCTTCATGGCGCGGGTACGAATTCCCGGCGGCGTGCTGACCGGGCCGCAATGGCTGAAGATGGACGAGCTGGCGACTACCCGCGCCAACGGCACGCTGCGGCTGACGACGCGCCAGACGATCCAGTTCCACGGCATCATCAAGACCAACCTGAAGCCGGCGATCCGCGCCATCAGCGATGCGTTGCTCGACACCATCGCCGCCTGCGGCGACGTCAACCGCAACGTGATCTGCACCGCCAACCCTTATCAGACCGCGATCCACGCGGAGGTGTTCGCGGTGTCGCAGGCGATCAGCGGCCATCTGCTGCCGCGCTCGCGCGCCTGGCACGAGATCTGGATCGACGAGGAAAAGATCGCCGGCGGCGAGACGGAGGAGGAGCCGATCTACGGCCGCACCTACATGCCTCGCAAGTTCAAGATCGCGGTCACGGTGCCGCCGCACAACGACGTCGATGTGTTCGCCCACGATCTCGGCCTGATCGCCATCGTCGAGAACGGGAAGATCGCCGGCTACAACGTGGTGGTCGGCGGCGGCATGGGCATGACGCACGGCGAGCCGGAGACCTTTCCGCGCACGGGGGACGTGATCGGTTTCTGCAGCTCCGACAAGGTTCTGCAGGTGGCCGAGCAGGTGGTGGCCGTGCAGCGCGATTTTGGTGACCGGTCCGATCGCAAGCAGGCGCGGCTGAAATACACCATTGAGCGGCTCGGCCTCGACTGGTTCCAGAATGAACTACATGACCGGCTGGGTTTCGAGCTGGCACCCGCGCGTTCGGTGCTGCTGACCAGCAGCGGCGACCGGCTGGGCTGGCAGCAGGGCGACGATGGCGATTTCCACTACGCGCTGTTCGTCGAGAACGGCCGCGTCGCCGACCTGCCGGCGCGACGGCTGCTGACCGGCCTGCGCGCCATCGCGTCCGTGCATGGCGGCGAGATGATCATCACCGCCAACCAGAACGTCGTCCTCGCCCGCATCCCGCCTGACCAGCGCGCAACGATCGAGGCCCTGCTGGAACAGCACGGCCTGTCCGGCGGCGTCGGCGCCTTGCGGAAGAACGCGATGGCCTGCGTGGCGCTGCCGACCTGCGGCCTCGCATTGGCCGAGAGCGAGCGCTACCTGCCCGATCTGGTGGCGGCGCTTGAAGAACGCCTGGCCGCAGTCGGGCTGTCCTCGCAGGAAATATCGATCCGCATGACCGGCTGCCCGAATGGTTGCGCGCGGCCCTATCTGGCCGAGATCGGCCTGGTCGGGCGGACGCCGGGCGTTTACCACCTCTATCTCGGCGGCTCGTTCGACGGCACCCGGCTCAACAAGCTGTTCCGCCGCGACGTGGATCACGACCAAATACTCGCCGAACTCACGCCGCTGTTCGCCGACTACGCCGGACGCCGCAATCCGGACGAGCATTTTTCCGACTTCCTCATCCGGGCTGGCCACATCCGGCCGACCACCGCCGGCGCGCGCTTTCACCTCGACCTCGAACCCGAATTGGAGGCCTGAGATGCCATTCTCCCGAAAATCCGGAATCCTTGCGGCGCCGGCCAGGCGAGGTCTTGCCGAAGGACGAATGGCTGGCTTGCCGTTCCTCGCATTGTCGCTGACCCCGGCCTTCCTTTTCGCCGGTCCGACGGTTCTGGTCGCGTTCCTTTTTACCGCCCTGGCCGCGTTCTGCGTCCATATCCCGGTCGTCGCCGGCGCGTTCGACCTGGCGGCGGAAGATCGGGCCGAAGAGCCGCTGACCTTGCGCGCCTATTCGATCTTGCTGCTGCTGTGGGCGGCGACCGATTGGTCGGTCGCCGCCCTCTGGCGGTAATTTCATCATGACAGTACAATCATCGCGGCGAAACGCTGTGCGCGCCTTAATGCTAGGCGCCGTAGCTGTCGGCCTGCCGGGAAAAGCCCGGTTTGCCTCGAAAACCATCCACATCGGCGTGCAGAAATACGGCACCCTAATCGTGCTGCGCCAGCGCGCGACCCTGGAGGCGGCACTGCAGCCGCGTGGCATCGATGTCAGCTGGCATGAGTTCCCGGGGGGTCCCCAGCTGCTGGAGGCGCTGAGCGCTGGCGCGATCGATTTCGGCACCACCGGCGAGGCGCCGCCGATCTTCGCCCAGGCCGCCGGATCGCCGCTGCTTTATGTCGGGTTCGAACCGCCGACGCCGAGGGGTGAGGCGATCCTGGTTCCCAACACGTCGAAAATTCATGCGCTGGCGGAATTGCGCGGCAGGAAGGTGGCGCTCAACAAAGGTTCCAACGTTCACTATCTCCTCGTCCAGGCGTTGACCAGCGTCGGTATGACGCCCGCCGACGTGACGCCGATCTACCTCGCTCCCGCCGACGCCCGCGCCGCGTTCGAGCGCGGCGCCGTTGATGCCTGGGCGATCTGGGACCCGTTCCTAGCCGCAGCGCAGGACGCGACCGGCGCGCGGGTTCTGGCGGATGGCACCGGATTGGCTCCCAACCGGCAATTCTTCCTGGCGTCGCGCGCCTTCGCCGCCGCGCAACCGGAAATCCTGACGTTGATAAACAGCCAGATCGACACGACCGACCGGTGGGCCAAGGCCAACCAGCCGGAAACCGTCCGCCTGCTCGCGGCCAGCATGGGGCTGCCCGCCGCGGTCGTCGCCACCGCGGTCGGCCGCATGGGCTACGGCGCGCGGACCCTGACCCGCGAAGTCGTCGCCGACCAGCAGAACATCGCCGACACCTTTTTCGGCCTCGGTCTCATTCCAAAAAAACTGGATGTCGCCAGCGCCGTGTGGAACTCTGAGACATGAGCGCACAACCCGCCGCCGACGTGCTTTGGTTCCTGCCGACCCATGGCGACGGCCGGCATCTCGGCACCGACAAGGGTGCCCGCCACGTCACGCTGAACTATCTCAGCCAGATCGCGCGCGCCGCCGACGAACTCGGCTATTTCGGCGTCCTGCTGCCGACCGGAAAATCCTGCGAGGATAGCTGGGTGGTCGCCTCCGCCATGGTGCCGCTGACGCAGCGGCTGCGCTTCCTGGTCGCGGTCCGCCCCGGCCTGAGCGAGCCCTCGATGTCGGCGCGTATGGCTGCGACCTTCGACCGATTGTCTGACGGCCGCCTGCTGGTCAACGTCGTGACGGGCGGCGACCCGGCCGAATTGCGCGGCGACGGCGTGTGGCTGGAACACGACCAGCGCTACGCGGCGACGGACGAGTTTCTCACGATCTGGCGTAGCTTGATGACAGGGGAAAAAACCGACTTCCGTGGCAAGCACATGGCCATTGAAGGCGGCAAGTTGCTGTATCCGCCGCACCAGCGACCCTATCCGCCGCTGTATTTCGGCGGCTCGTCGCCCGCCGGCCAGCAGGTCGCCGCCGACCATGTCGATGTCTATTTGACCTGGGGCGAGAAGCCCGAGGATGTCGCGGAAAAGATTGAGGCGATGCGCACCATCGCGGCGACCCGGGGCCGCACCCTGTCGTTCGGCATCCGCCTGCATGTCATCGTGCGCGAGACCGAGGCCGAGGCTTGGCGTGCCGCCGACAGCCTGATCGAGCATCTCGACGACGCGACCATTGCCACCGCCCAGGCGGCCTTTGCCAGGTTCGACTCGGTCGGCCAGCGCCGCATGGCCGAACTGCATGGCGGCCGACGCGACCGGCTGGTGATCAGCCCGAATCTGTGGGCCGGCGTCGGGCTGGTGCGCGGCGGCGCCGGCACCGCGCTGGTCGGCGACCCTCACCAGGTAGCGGCACGGATGCGCGAATACATGGAACTCGGCATCGACCGGTTCATCTTGTCCGGCTACCCGCATCTCGAGGAGTGCTACCGGTTCGCCGAGCTGGTTTTCCCGTTGCTGCCGCTGAAGGCCACCACCGGCAACGATCACGGCCCTGCCCGGCATGGCGGTCCGTTCGGCGAGATCATCGCCAACGTCATGGCGCCCTCGATGCGGGCGGCCGGGTAGCCCGCCTGATGCGCCACCTGCCCATTTTCCTGGACCTTCACGGCCGGCGCGCGTTGGTCCTCGGCGTTGGCGAGGTTGCCGCGCGCAAGGCGGACATGCTGGCGCGCGCCGGCGCCGAGACCCGGATCGAGCCGGCGTT
>JANXRT010000462.1 GCA_025356735.1 Acetobacteraceae bacterium
GACGCCGGATCTCGGCAATCAAGTCCATGTACAACACCCCAGATTCTCCAGCGAAAACGCCGGATGATCGCATGACCCAGGGTGGAAACTATTGGACGCTGTTTACCCCGGAATCTGGAAAGTTTTGCATGCTGTTTTACACCTCGCGCTCCAGCTCGACGCGTTGGAGGCAGCAGGCGTCACCTCGGCCTATGTCGTGGAAGAAAAAGAGTCCGGCGCCCGGCAGCGCCCAGGCTTTGACTCACTGCTGAAGCGCCTCCAGCCCGGAGACAGCCTGGTTGCCTGGAAAGTGGACCGCCTCGGGCGCGACGCCTTGGCCGCCCTCACGATCGCCCGCGACCTGGACGCACGAGGCGTGCGCATCGTCATCACCACCCTCGGCGTGGACAGCTCGACGCCAGCTGGGCGCATGGTGTTCGGAGTGCTGGCCCAGCTCGCCGAGTTCGAGCGCGCCACCCTGATCGAGCGCACCAATGCCGGGTTGGCTGCGGCGCGCAAGCGTGGCGCCCACCTGGGCCGGCGCTTCCGTCTCACGCCGCACCAGCAAAGGGAGGCCCGGCGGATGCGGTTGGACGAGGACAAGACCTACGCACAGATCGCAGCACTGTTCCGCGTGTCGCGGTCGGTCGCGTGGCGCGCGGTCAACGGCACCGCCCGCGGCGGGGCGTAGCCGCATGGCCTTCAAAGGACGGCCCGGCACACCTTTCCATGCCTGCGCGGCTGCCGGCCTAAAGGCGGCGACACCGGCATGAGCGCCACAGTGTTGGACGGCGTCTGGGACCTGTCTCCGGCGGACCGCCTCATTGTTGAGGCCAAGCGTTGGGGCAGCCGGCTGCGCTTCGCCGTCATGCTGCTGTTCTACCGCGCCCGCGGCCGCTTCCCGCGCGGCGCGGCCGAGGTGGACAAGGATGCTGTCGCGGAGTTGGCGCAAAGACTCGGCATGCCAGCGCCTGGCAGCCGGGCGGCGCTGCTACACGCCTCCGACGACCGTACGCTCAAGCGGCAGCGGGCCGAGATACGCGCCCTGCTCGGCTTCCGCGAGGCGACAATCGCCGACGCCGAGGACCTCGGCATTTGGCTGCGCGACACCGTGGTCCCCCGCATCCGCGACATGGATGAGCTTACCGCCGAGGCCGAAGCGAGATGCCGTGCGCTCCGGGTCGAGCCGCCCAGTCCCGACCGTGTTGCCCGCATCGTGCGCGCGGCGGTGCGCGCGCATGACGAACGGCGCTATGCCGCGGTCCACGCTCGGCTATCGCCGGAGACGCGCGCCCGGCTTGACGCCCTGCTGCAAGCCGGCAGCCCCCAAACGGCCGGCGACACCGGAAGCGAGACCGATCCAGAAGGGCAGGCGGCGCCGCTGATCCACCTCCGCAGCGGCCCTGGCCGGGCCAGCGTCGCCAGCCTGCGCGACGAGCTGGCCCGGCTTGACCTGATACGCCGGCTCGGCCTGAGGGACGGGCTGTTTGCGGACTGGACCCCCGGCCGAGCTGGAAGCCTGCCGCCAGCGTGTCGCCGTTGAGGCACCCTACGAGCTGCGCCGTCATCCCGAGGCCACCCGCCATGCCTGGCTCGCGGCCTATGCCCACCTTCGCGGACGCGCGGTCACCGACACGCTCGTCGATCTGCTGATCGAGGTGGTCCACCACATCGGCGCCCGTGCCGAGAGCCGGGTGGAGAAGGAGTTGCTGGAGGACCTCAAGCGCGTCACTGGCAAGCAAGCCATCCTTTACCGGATCGCCGACGTGGCCGTTGAGCGTCCGGATGGCACCGTGCGCGAGGTGCTCTACCCCGCCGTGGGCGAGCAAACGTTCAAGGACTTGGTGCGCGAGGCCAAGACAACCGGCCCGACATATCGGACCACCCTGCGCGCCACCATCCGCAGCTCCTACCGCGGCCACTACCGCCGCGCCGTGCTGGACCTCCTCGCGGCGCTCGACTTCCGCTCCAACAACGACGCGCACCGTCCCGTGATCCAAGCGCTGGACCTGGTTCGCCGCTATGCCGAGACCAAGCTTCAAGCCTATCCCGTGGACGAGGACGTGCCGATAGAGGGCGTGGTCCGGCCACTTTGGCGCGACGCCGTGATGGACCGCGACCCGCGCGGGCGGGAGCGGGTGAACCGCATCACTTACGAAATCTGCGCCCTTGAGGCGCTCCGCGACCAACTCCGCTGCAAAGAGGTGTGGGTGGCGGGAGCGGACCGCTTCAGGAACCCCGACGACGACGTGCCCGCCGACTTTGCGGCCCGGCGCGACGAGCACTACGCCGCCCTCGACCTGCCCCGAGACGCGGGCGCGTTCGTCGCCCGCCTGCAAGACGAGATGCGCACCGCCCTGTCCCGCTTCGACGCCGGCCTGCCGCACAACGCAGACGTCCGCATCACCGCCAAGGGCGGCGGCTGGATCCGCCTCACACCGCTGCAGCCCAAGCCGCCGCCGGCCAATATCGAGGCGCTCAAGGCCGCTGTCGCCGCCGAGTGGCCGATGACGGGCTTGTTGGACATGGTCAAGGAAGCCGACCTGCGGCTCGGGTTCACCGACCGGCTCCGCAGCCCGACAGCCTATGAGGCGCTCGACCGCTCGATGCTGCGCCCGCGCCTGCTGCTGTGCCTCAACGGCCTTGGCACCAACGCCGGCCTCAAGCGCATGGCCTCCGTCCAGCACGGGGCCAACTACCGGGACCTGCTTTACGTCCGGCGCCGCTACATCACGGCCGAGCAGCTGCGCGAGGCCATCGCGGAGGTGACGAACGCCACTCTGCGCGTCCGCGATCCCCTGATTTGGGGCGAGGGCACCAATGCTTGCGCGTCCGACAGCAAGCACTTTGGCGCCTGGGACCAAAACCTGACCACGCAGTGGCATGTGCGCTACGGCGGGCGCGGGGTGATGATCTACTGGCACGTCGAACGCAAGTCGCTGGGCATCCACTCGCAGCTGAAGTCACCCTCCTCGTCCGAGGTGGCCAGCATGATCCAGGGTGTGTTGCGCCATTGGACCGAGCTGGAGGTGGACCGGCAATATGTGGACAGCCACGGGCAGAGCATCGTCGCCTTTGCGTTCACGAAGCTCCTGGGCTTCCAGCTCCTGCCCCGGCTTAAGCGCATCGGCAAGCAGCGCCTGTACCGGCCCGATGCCGGCCAGCCCGGCGCCTATCCCAACCTTGCAGGCATCCTCACCCGCCCGATCGACTGGGAGCTGATCCGCCAGCAGTATGATGAGATGGTCAAGTACGCCACCGCGCTCCGGCTGGGCACGGCGGAGGCGGAAGCCATTCTGCGCCGCTTCACCCGCGAGAACACCCAGCACCCAACCTACAAGGCGCTGATGGAGCTTGGGAAAGCGGTCAAGACGGTGTTCCTCGCCCGCTACCTGCACGACCGCTCGCTCAGGGCCGAGATCAACGACGGGCTGAACGTCATCGAGCAGTGGAACTCAGCCAACGACTTCATCTTCTTTGCCCGCCGCGGCGAGATGTCCAGCAACCGGCGCGAAGACCAGGAAGTGAGCATGCTCAGCCTCCACCTGCTCCAGAACTGCATGGTCTACGTCAACACGCTCATGATCCAACAGGTGCTCGCCCGGCCAGAGTGGAAAGGCCGGCTGACGGCGCGCGACCTGCACGCGCTCACCCCGCTGTTCTGGACGCACGTGAACCCTTACGGACGCTTCGACCTCGACATGCGCACCCACATCACAGCCCTTGCCTGACCCGAAATGGCCCCTGGTGACAGAGGTGTTGGTTCAGGGCCAATTAGAACTGAATGGCCCTGCGCAGGTGCCAGGGTGCAAGAAGAGCTGCAGGAGATGATGATCGGTCGATCCGACGAACGAGGAACCCCGCTTGGTGCACAGGCATCTCAATGCCGCATCCATGTTTTGGGCTTGTTCGCGGAACCCATCTGGGCCAGCGGTCAGCGCGCCGCGTCAAAGGCCGGACACATGACCGCCGTCGCACCGCTCAACAAAACCAGCAGCATACCCCTTGCACCCGAGGGGCCGTCCACACATGCACCACGCCAACGTCGAGGCGTACATCATTGCGCGCCTTTACACCTAACAAAACGTGGGCGGGCAGGGGGCACGGCCGGAGTCTTTACAGGCGCGGTGATTGCCCGTCTGGTGAGCGCGGGACCAAAACATGGATTGGAGTTTGTCTGATGCCGGATATGGAAAAGGTGACGCGGACATTGATCGGACGGTCACGATTTCCGCGGCGACGCAAGCACCTCCACATCGCGAGCGGCATGGTTGTTGTTGCTCTCCTGATCGCGGCCTGCTTGTCTGTTCCGACTCTGTCAGCGCAGACTGCCTCAACCTCTTCCGCATCACCGGGGACCCGTGCAGCCCCACGGCCCGGCTCTGCGGCTGGTTCATCGGCACTCAAGCCGATCGACCGGGCTGCGCTGCAGGCCATGTTGGACAAAACCGCCAAAGAACTCCTGGTTCCCGGTGCCGTGATTCTCCTGCGCACACCCAAGGGGGAGTTTACGGTCACTTACGGCACCACGTTGCTGGGCGCAACAAGCCCACCCCGCGCCGACACCTTCTTCAGCGCCGCCTCCAATACCAAGACGATGACGGCCGCGCTCATCATGCAACTAGCCCAGGAGAGCAAGCTCAGCCTCGACGACCCCGTGTCGAAGTATGTCCCGGGCGTGCCCAACGGCGACCACATCACCATCGCCGAGCTGCTGAACATGCGTAGCGGTCTCTATAACTACAGCAATGACCCCGAAGTCTGGGGGAGCATGGACCATCACCCGGCCAGGGTTTGGTCCCCAGCCGAATTGCTGGCCATTGCGTTCGCGCACCCAACCAATTTTCCGCCCGGTACAGCCTACGAGTACAACAACACCAACTACGCGCTGCTCGGCCTGACCATTGAAAAGGTCGGGGGCAAGCCACTGGCCCAGGCGATGCAGGACCGATTGTTCGGGCCGCTGCGTTTGCAGCACACACTACTGCCCGCCATTACCGTGAACACCCTCCCCAATCCCTACTCGCACGGCTACCTATACGGCAGTGCCTCGGTCGCCATGGTGGGCACACCTCCTTACTCGCCCCAAGTTCAGGCCGCTGCCCGGGCCGGCACCCTTCTGCCCAAGGATTACACGAACTTGAACCACTCCTTCGCTGCAGCGGCCGGAGGTGTCATCTCCACCGCCAACGATCTCGCCACCTGGATCCAGGCGCTGGTTGGCGGCCGCGTGCTCAACGCCACGTCTCAGCGCCGCTGGCTCGACAGTCCGCAGCCCGAGGACCCGAGCAAGCCGGATGGGCAACAGTACGGGTACGGCGTCGCCAAACTGCACTGGGGACCGAACACGATGTACTTCCACGGCGGCGAGATCCCTGGCTACAACTCGTTCATGGGCTACGACCCCGGCAATCAGGTGACACTCGTGGTCTGGACCAATCTGACCGTGTCGCTCGATGAAAATCCGACGGCGAATGCGCTCATGTTGAAAGTGCTCGATCAGATCTACGTGGTGTCACCGCTTACGCCAAACTAATACCGGGCGGGGTTCAAAGCAGGGTCACAAGTGAAGCTGGGTTGACGTTGGCGAGACGGATGGTGGCACCTTCACGCTTTCAGTGGTGGTGCGAGTATGGATCGATGTGGTGGCGCAGCGGCGAGGCTGCCCGGGGGTGACCGCAAGGAGCTGGCCATTCACGCGCTGGCGCGATCGGAGACGGTCAGCGATCTGGCCGCTCGGCACGAGGTCAGCCGCAAGTTCGTCTACCAGCAAACGCACAAGGCTCGCGCCGTGCTCGATGACGCCTTCTCACCTGCCGTGGCGTGGTGCATAGATCGATCCCAACAATTTCAGTGGTTTAGCGAACGTGAAAAACGCATTTGGGGCTAGATTCGGCATAGTTCATTCCGCAACGAACGAGATTTAACCTCTAACTGCGAACTCTTATCATCTACCCCTGACGAAGATAACGCTAAACAGCTAAAATCATTCAAAGCCTTTCCAGAGCTTCAATGCTGATCCATGCACCACGCTGGGTCGCGCAGGAACTCCACG
>JANXRT010000545.1 GCA_025356735.1 Acetobacteraceae bacterium
CGACCAACGCCGGCGGCAACAACACGTTGCGATACGGCAACGCTCGCGACCTGGTGCTGGGGCTGGAGGTCGTGCTGCCGGATGGCGGGATCTGGAACGGGCTGCGACGGCTGCGCAAGGACAACACGGGCTACTGCCTGCGACAGCTCTTTGTCGGCTCGGAAGGCACGCTCGGTATCATCACCGCCGCGGTGCTGAAGCTGGTGCCGCAACCGCGCGAGCTGGTGGTGGCGCTGTGCGCGGTACCGACCCCGGAAGCCGCGCTTGGATTGTTCACGCGGTTCCAGGCGCATGATCCGGCCGCGGTGCAAGCGTTCGAATACATGTCGGGGCTGGGCGTGGAGTTCGTTCTGAAGCAAATTCCCGGCGTGATCCGACCGCTGGCGGAGCCGGCTGCGCATTACGCATTGGTGGAACTGGCGACGCCAAGAACCGGAGCCGGCCTGCGCGCGGCCATGGAGCAGGTGCTGGAAACCGCCCTGGAGGACGGCATCGTGGCCGACGCGGTGATCGCCGAGAGCGAGGCTCAGCGAGCGGCAATCTGGCGACTGCGCGAGGAGCACTCCGAAGCCCAGAAACGCGAGGGCGCGTCGGTGAAGAACGACGTCTCGGTGCCGGTCTCGCGCGTGCCGGAACTCATCCGCCGCGCCACGGAAGCCTGCGAGGCGCTGATGCCCGGCATCCGCGCCGTGCCGTTCGGCCACATGGGCGACGGCAACATCCACTTCAACCTGGAACAGCCGGCCGGAAGCGACGCCGCCTGGTTCCTGGCCCAGGACCACGCCATCATGGACGCGGTCAACAAAGTGGTGCGCGACCTCGACGGCAGCTTCTCGGCCGAACACGGCGTCGGGCAACTGAAGCCGTACATGATGCCCGACTGGCGCGGTGGCGCCGAACTCGCCGTCATGCAGCGGATCAAGGCGGCGTTAGACCCACAGGGCATCATGAATCCGGGCAAGGTTTTGCCGTAGGCAAGGAAGCATGGGGCTCTGCCCCAAACCCCGCCGGGGTAGCGCCCCGGGGCGCCTTACTTAAGTGAAGGGGATACAAGGGGCGACGGCCCCTTGGCGGGGTATGGGGCAGAGCCTCATGCTTTCTTCTGCCTGCGGCGCAAATTTACTTCGTCAGTTCTTGTCGCGTGCCACAGCGGTTCGCATTTACCTCCGAATGCTCCTTGTCAAGTATGCACTGAAGTTCCGGGTCAGCTTCTACGTTCTCACGGTACTGATCGTGCTGGCAGGGGCGGGCGCTGCGATCGTCATGCCGAAGGATGTGCTGCCCGAGGTTGACGTGCCGGTGGTGACGATCGTCTGGAGCTACACCGGCCTGGACACGCCGGAGATGGAGCATCGGGTCACCACCTACACCGAGTTCGCGCTCAGCAACAACGTCAACGGCATCCGCGACATGGAGAGCACGACGCTGCAGGGCGTCACTATCACGCGGATCTACTTTCAGCCCAACGTCAGCATCGATCTGGCGCTGGCCCAGGTCACGGCCTCGACGAACTCCATTCGGGCCGCGTTGCCGCCTGGCATCCAGCCGCCGGTGGTGATGCGCTTTTCGGCGTCCGCCGTGCCGGTGATCCAGCTGGCGTTGAGCTCGACGCAGCAGAGCGAGCGGCAGCTTTACGATTTGGGCCAGTATCGCGTTCGCCAGACGCTGACCTCGGTGCCGGGATCAACCTTGCCGTCGCCCTACGGTGGCGCGCCGCGCGAGATCATGGTTGATCTCGACCTGCATGCCTTGCAGGCCTACGGGCTGACGCCGCAGGACGTGACCGCCGCGATGACGGCCCAGAATCTTACGGTTCCTTCGGGCCTGGCCAAGTTCGGCGCCGAGCAGTACGTGGTCCGGCTGAACTCGTCGCCCGAGGCGATCGCGACGTTGAACCAGGTGCCGATCCGGGTGATCAACGGCGCGCCGGTCCTGATGCGTGACGTGGCCTACGTGCGCGACGGCAGCCCACCGCAGCAGAACATCGTGCGTCAGGACGGCCATCGCGGCGTGCTGCTGACGGTGCTGAAGAACGGCGAGGCATCGACGCTTTCGGTGGTTAACAACGTTAAGGCGATGCTCGGCACGATACGCGCCGCGGCGCCGAAGGATGTGACGCTGACGCCGTTGTTCGACCAGTCGGTGTTCGTGTCGGGCGCGATCACCGATGTGGTGCGCGAGGGCGCGATCGCTGCCGGGCTGACCGGGCTGATGATCCTGCTGTTCCTCGGCTCGTGGCGATCGACGGTGATTGTGCTGATCTCCATCCCCTTGTCGGTGCTGGCGTCGCTCGCGGTGCTCGGCGCGCTCGGCGAGACGATCAACATCATGACGCTGGGCGGCATGGCGCTGGCGGTCGGCATTCTGGTCGATGACGCGACGGTCGCGATCGAGAATACCTACAGGCTGATGGAGGAGGGTCGTGAGTTCCGCGAGGCGGTGGTCGAAGGGGCGGCGGGGATCGCCAAGCCGGCGCTGATTTCCACTCTCTCGATCTGCTGCGCGTTCGTGTCGGTGATGTTCCTGACTGACGCGCCGCGTTACCTGTTCACGCCGCAGGCGCTAGCGGTGGTGTTGGCGATGCTCGCCTCCTACGTGCTGTCGCGCACACTGGTTCCGATCCTGGTGGATGTCCTGGTCAAGTCCGAGCATGAGAAGCGGGATGCCGGGCGAGACCAGCCGGCGGCGGAAAAGGGATTTTTCGGCCGCATCCATGATGGCTTCGAGCATCGGTTCGCGGCATTCCGGCGCGGCTACCTCGGCCTGGTCCACGCGACGATCGCCCATCGGGTGCTGACGCTACTCGTGGCCGGCGTCACCATGGCGGTCGCCGGCACGCTGTTCCTGTTCGTCGGCACGGACTATTTCCCGCAGGTCAACGCGAGCCAGATGACGCTGCACGTGCGGGCACCGCCGGGCCTGCGGATCGAGCAGACGGAGCTATTGTTCCAGCAGGTCGAGGCGACGATTCGCGAGGTGGTGCCGGGCGGCGAGATCGAGACGATCCTCGACAATATCGGG
The DNA here is from genome assembly GCA_025356735.1 of Acetobacteraceae bacterium. GTDB lineage: Bacteria > Pseudomonadota > Alphaproteobacteria > Acetobacterales > Acetobacteraceae > PALSA-911. The sequence goes on from JANXRT010000545.1 coordinate 3,022, forward strand.
TTGCCGGCCTCAAACTACAATTTCGCGTTCGGTGACGGCACCTTCGTTGCCTACAACGACGGCCAGGTGCTGGTGGCGCTGAAGCCGGACCACGGCTCGACGCCTGACTACACGCGGCGGCTGCGGGTCATGCTGCACGACCGCTTCCCGAACGCCGTCTTCTACTTCCAGCCTGCCGACATCATCACGCAAATTCTTGATTTCGGCGTGCCGGCGCAGATCGACGTGCAGATCAGCGGGCGGCATCCCGACAAGGACCTCGCCGTCGCGCACGACATCGAACGCAAACTGCGGATGATGGCCGGCGCGGTCGACGTGCATCTGCAGCAGATCACCGACGCGCCGGAATTCTTCGTCAACGTCGATCGCGTGCGGGCCGCGGCGCTTGGCCTGACCG
>JANXRT010000001.1 GCA_025356735.1 Acetobacteraceae bacterium
GATGCCCATGAGTAGAATAATGCCGATCATGCCCATGATCGACAGGTCGGTGCCGGTGACCAGCAGCGCCAGCAGCGCGCCGACTCCGGCCGAGGGCAGGGTGGACAGGATCGTCAGCGGCTGGATCAGGCTCTCGTACAGCACGCCGAGCACGATGTAGATCGAGATCAGCGCGGCGCCGATCAGCATCGGTTGCGAGCTCAGGCTGTCCTGCAGGTAGCGCGCGTTGCCGGCGAACTCGGTATGGATGTCGGCCGGCATGCGCAGGTCGAGCGCGGCCTGCTGCACCGCGGCTGTGGCGTCGCTCAGCGCCGTGCCCTCGGCGGTGTTGAAGCTGATCGTGGCGGCGGCGAACTGGCCCTGGTGGCGCACCGCCGCCGGCGCTGTTTCGCGCTCGAACCGTGCCACGGCGGATAGCGGTATTTGCTTGCCGACGGCGCCGGCGCCGGTCGCGCCGACATACAGGCGGTCGAGCAGGGATGGATCGGTCTGCAGCCGCGGATCGATCTCCAGCACCACGCGGTACTGGTTTCGTTGCGTGTAGATGGTCGAGATCTGGCGCTGCGAGTAGGCGTTGTTGAGCGCGTTGTCGATCGCCGCCACCGATACGCCCAGCCGGGCAGCGGCGTCGCGGTCGATCACCACCGTGAGCTGCGGCGCGGCGCGGTCCTGGTCGCTGGTGACGTCGGCAAGGCCATCGGTGTGCTGCAGCCGCTCCTCCAGCTTCAGCGCCCATTCGCGCATCGCGGCCAGGTTCTCGGCGATCAGCACGAACTGGTACTGCGAGCCGCCGGAGCGCCCGCCGCCGCGCAGGTCCTGGGCCGCGAACAGGAAGGTCTGCACGCCGCCGACCCGCGCCAGCTTCGGCCGCAGCCGCGCGATCACCGCCTCCGAGTCGATGCCGCGCTCGCGCAACGGCTTCAGCCCGATGTTCAGCGAGCCGCGGTTGAGCGCGGAGAAGCCCGACGACACGCCGATGTTGGAGCCGACGCTGGCGATCGCAGGGTCGGTCAGCAGCACGTCGACGACGGCGCGCTGGCGCTCGGTCATCGCCTTGAACGAGACGTCGGGCGAGGCCAGGGTGGAGCCGACCAGCACCCCGGTGTCCTGCAACGGTAGAAAACCCTTGGGCACCATGCCGTAGAGCCGCACTGTCAGCACGATGGTGGCGCAGAACACCAGCAGCATGAACCACCGGTGGACCAGCGCCCAGTCGAGCGACACGGCGTAGCCGCGCTCGACGGCGGCAAGGGCGCGCTCGATGGCGCGGTCGAGGCGGCCGAGCCAGCCGGTCGGCGGCGCGGGTGCAACCCGCAGGAACCGGCCGCAGATCATCGGCGTCAGCGACAGCGACACGACGGCGGAGATGCCGATGGCGATGGTCAGGGTCATGGCGAATTCGTGGAACAGCCGGCCGAGCAGGCCCCCCATGAAGACCAGCGGGATGAACACCGCGACCAGCGACAGGCTGATCGACAGGACGGTGAAACCGATCTGGCGCGAGCCCTTCAAGGCCGCCGCCAAGGGCGTCAGGCCGTGCTCCATGTGTCGAAAAATGTTCTCGATCATGACGATGGCGTCGTCGATGACGAAGCCGACCGAGATCGTCAGTGCCATCAGGGAAAAATTGTCGAGCGAGAAGCCGAGGAACCACATCGCGGCCAGCGTGCCGGCGAGCGACAGCGGGATGGTCGCGGCGGCGGCGAGCGTCGGCATCAGCCGGCGCATGAACACCAGCACCACCAGCAGCACGAGTGCCACCGAGATCAGCAACGTGATCTGCACGTCGTGCACGCTGGCGCGGATCGTGGTGGTGCGGTCGGTCAGCACCGACAGCTTGATGTCCGGCGGCATCCACGACATCAGCTGCGGCAGCAGGGCGGTGACGCGGTCCACGGTGTCGATGACGTTGGCACCGGAGGTTTTCGAGATGCTGAGCAGGATCGCTGGCTGCTTGCCGTCCCAGGCGGCGAGGCGGGCGTTGACCGTGCCGTTGATGACCGTTGCCACATCGCGAAGCCGCACCACGGCGCCGGCGGGAGTCGATTTCAGCACCAGGGGCGCGTATTCGGCGGCCTGCGACATCTGGCCGTCGAGTGCCAGGGTCTCGGCGCGGTCGGGACCCTGGAAGCCGCCGTTGGGACCCAGCACGTTGGCGCCGCGGATCATGGTGAAGACATCCTGTGCCGCGATCCCCGCGGCGGCGAGGCGCACGGGGTCAAGCTGGATGCGCACGGCGGGCTTCTCCGCGCCGTTGACCTGGACCTGCGCCACGCCATCGACCTGGGCCAGCCGCTGCGCCAGCACGGTATCGACGGCATCGTAGATCTGCGCCGTGGAGCGCGTGTCCGAGGTCAGCGCCAGGTTGAGGATCGGCGCGTCGGCGGGATTGAACTTGCGGTAGAACGGCCGGGTCGGCAGGTCCGACGGCAGGTCGGAGGTGGCGGCGTTGATGGCCGCCTGGACGTCATGCGCGGCGCCGTCGATGTTCCGCGAGATGTCGAACTGGATGATGATCGAGGAGGCGCCGATGGTGCTGGTCGAGGTCAGCTCGGTGACGCCGGGGATTTCGCCGATGCGCCGCTCCAAGGGTGCGGCGATCGAGTTGGCCATGGTTTCCGGATCGGCGCCGGGGCGGCTGGCGAACACCACGATGGTCGGGATGTCCACGCTCGGCAGCGGCGAGACGGGGAGGAACGGGTAGGCGACGATGCCGGTCAGCAGCAGCCCGATCGATAGCAGCAGGGTTGCCACTGGGCGCGCGATGAAAATGGCGGAGAAGTTCATTCGGCGGGCATCGGCTCGGGCGCCGGATCAGGGCCGGAGATGCGTAGCCGCAGCCGCTCCATGAACAGGTAGATCGACGGCGTGGTGTATAAAGTGAGCACCTGGCTGAGCAGCAGCCCGCCGATGATGGTGATGCCGAGCGGGATGCGAAGCTCGCTGCCGGCACCATGGCCGATGACCAGCGGCACGGCGCCGAGCAGGGCGGCGAGCGTGGTCATCATGATCGGGCGGAAGCGCAGGATGCAGGCCTCCTCAATCGCGGCCTCGGGGGTCAGGAAGCGGGTGCGCTCGGCCTCGATCGCGAAGTCGATCATCATGATCGCGTTCTTCTTGACGATGCCCATCAGCAGAACGATGCCGACCAGGGCGACCAAGGAGAGGTCCTCGCCGAAGGCCATCAGCGCCAGTAGCGCGCCGATCCCTGCGGAAGGCAGGGTGGACAGGATGGTGACCGGATGGATCCAGCTTTCGTACAGCACGCCGAGCACGATGTAGATCACGACCAGGGCGGCGGCGATCAGCCACGGCTCGGCGGCGAGCGACCGCTGGAACTCGGCGGCGTCGCCGGCATAGCTGCCGGTGATCGTTCCCGGCATGTTGATCGCGCGCTCGGCCGCGGCGACGGCGCTGACCGCCTCGCCGAGCGAGGTGTTCAGGCCGAGGTCGAAGCTCAACGTGACGGACGGGAACTGCTGTTCGTGCGTGACGACCAAAGGTGCGGTGGAGCGTTCGAACCGGGCGATGGCGGCGAGCGGGACCTGCGCGCCGGCGGTGCCCGGCACCCGCAGCACGCGCAGCACGTCGGGGTTGGTCTGCCACACAGGGTCGGCTTCGAGCACGACGCGGTACTGGTTGGCCTGGCCGAAGATGGTGCTGATCTGGCGCTGCCCAAAGGCGTCGTAGAGCGTGTCCTGGATCGCCTGCATCGACACGCCGAGCCGCATCGCGGCATCGCGATCGACCCGTATGAACGTGCGGAAACCGTCGTTCTGCTGGTCGCTGGCGACGTTGGCGAGTTGCGGCACCGACGCCAGCTTGGTCAGCAGCTTCGGTCCCCATTCGGCGAGCTCGGCCGGATCGGTATCGATCAGCGTGTACTGGAACTGGGTGCGCGCGATGCGGGTGCCGATCTGGATGTCCTGCACCGGCTGGAAGAAGGCCGTGATGCCAGGCAGGCCGGCGATGGCGGCGCGCAGGCGCTCGGCGACGACGGGTGCGGCGTCGCGCCCGTCGATCGGCTTCAGCGCGATGGTCAGCCGGCCGGCGTTGGGGGTCGCGTTGATCTGGCCGGCGCCCACGAAGCTGACGACGCCCTGCACCGCCGGGTCCTGCCGCACGATGTCGGCCATCCGGTTCTGCAACTCGCCGAGCCGCGGGATCGACACGCTCTGCTGGCCCTCGGTGACGGCGATGATGACGCCGGTATCCTGTGCGGGGAGGAAGCCCTTGGGCACGGCCGTATAGAGCCAGACGGTGCCGACCAAAGTCAGCAGCGCGGTGGCGAGCATCAGGCCCTGGTGGCGCAGCGAGATCTCCAGCGTGCGACGGTAGCCCTCTAGCACGCGGTCGAAGCCGGCCTCGAAGGCGCGGCTGATCCGGCCGGGCGTCTGCTCGCTGGCCGGGCGCAGCAGCTGCGCGCACATCATCGGTGTCAGGGTCAGCGACAATATCGCCGAGACGATGACGGCGATGGAGAGGGTGACCGAGAATTCCTGGAACAGCCGTCCGACCACGCCGGTCATGAACAGCAGCGGAATGAACACGGCGATCAGCGAGATGGTCAGCGAGATGATCGTGAAGCCGATCTGGCGGGCGCCTTTGTAGGCCGCCGCCAGCGGCCGCTCGCCGGCCTCGATGAACCGGACCACGTTTTCGATCATGACGATGGCGTCGTCGACGACGAAGCCGGTGGCGACGGTCAGCGCCATCAGGGACAGGTTGTCCAGCCCATAGCCCATCAGCGCCATGACGCCGAAGGTGCCGACCAGGGATAGCGGCAGCGCCACGGCGGGAATGAACGTCGCGCGAAGGCTGCGGAGAAAGACAAAGATCACGCCGACGACGAGCACCACCGAAAGTATCAAGGTGATCTGCACGTCGGCGACGGAGGCGCGGATGGTCTCGGTGCGGTCGGTGACGACCGACAAGGAGATGCCGGCCGGGATGGCGGCCTGCAACGCCGGCAGCTCGCGCTTGATGCGCGTCACCGTGTCCACGATGTTGGCGCCGGGCTGGCGCTGGATGTCGAGCACGGCGGCCGGCTGGATTGGTTTGGCGCCGTTCAGGTACCACGCCGCCTCGCGGTTGTTCTCGACCCCGCCGACGACCTGGCCAAGGGCCGACAGCCGCACCGGTGCGCCGTTGCGCCACACGATGATCAGGTCGCGATAGGCGTCCGGCGACAGCAGCTGGTCGTTGGCGCCGAGCGAGAACGCCTGGCGGGGGCCGTCGAAGCCGCCCTTGGCGCCGTTGACGTTGGCGGCCGCGACTGCGGTGCGGACATCCTCCATCGACAGTCCGTAGGAGGCGAGCCGGGCGGGATCGACCCGCACCCGGATCGCCGGACGCAAGCCGCCCTGAACGGTGACCTTGCCGACGCCGTCAATCTGGCTGAGCTTGGGTTGCAGCAGCGTGTCGGCAGCATCCCCGACCCGGTCGATCGGCAGTGTGTCGGATGTGAGCGCAAGCGACAGGATCGGCGCGTCGGCCGGGTTGACCTTCGAATAGACCGGGGGGTACGGGAGCGTGGTCGGCAGGGTGCCAGCGGCGGCGTTGATCGCCGCCTGCACGTCCTGCGCCGCCGCGTCCATGCTGCGCGACAGCTCGAACTGCAGGGTGATCTGGCTGGTGCCCTCGCTGCTCTGCGAGGTCATGGTGGCGAGCGCCGGGATCTGGCCGAATTGGCGTTCCAGCGACGCGGTAACGAGGTTTGCCATTGTCTCCGGGTTTGCACCGGGCAACTGCGTTGTGACTTGTACGGTTGGGAAATCGACCTGAGGGAGCGCCGACACCGGTAGACCGAAATACCCCAACAGGCCCGCCAGCAACACCGCAACGCTCAGCAGCGTTGTGGCGACAGG
>JANXRT010000007.1 GCA_025356735.1 Acetobacteraceae bacterium
GGCGAACTCCGTGCGCTGGGTCTCGCGATCTTCCCGGAACATGTCGCCATAGTAGTCGGCAGAGGCCGCCCAGGCATCGGCGTCACCGGGATTGGCTTCATGCTTGGCGACCTCTGCGGCGTAGAGGGTCCCCATGAGGCCCGCGATGACCCGTGGGCTTAACGCCGTCGTGCCGTTGCGCGCGGCCGAGAGAGTGGCTTCAAACCGCGCCAAGGCTGGCCCCGCCAGTCGCCGCGCTTCATGCGGGTCCTTGGTTCGGAGGCTGAGCTTCAACTCCGTCTTGCCAACGCCAGCCCGCAAAGCAACAGGGACCACCTTGCGGACCCAATAAACGCCGGTCTTCGGATGGGCGTAGGGACGAGACATTGCGAGAACCATTTGGACCACCCGGTTGGACCACCGCGCCGGGCTAAGTCACTGAGTAGCCTAGGTTCTTCGCCGCATCAACCACTTAATGGAAGGATGGTGCCCAGGGGAGGAATTGAACCACCGACACTGCAATTTTCAGTCGCATGCTCTACCAACTGAGCTACCTGGGCGCCCGCATGGGGGATAGCCCAACGAAACCGGCCGATCAAGTCACTCCAGTGATGAAACCTCGCCATCGTCGGACTCGGTCGATGGCACGCGGTAGCTTTCGGTGAACCACCGCCCAAGATCGACATCGGCGCACCGGCGCGAGCAGAACGGCCGCAGGCGCGACTCGATGTCGTTGGCCACGGGGCGTGAGCAGATCGGGCAGCGGGTTTCAGCCATCTTCCAGCCTCCATCCGGGTAATCCAGGATCGCTGCGCAGGATGGCACGGCGGCCTGTCAAGCGCGCGAAGTCGGCGACCGCCACGATGTCGGCGGCCAGGGCCGAAACAATCGCCGGTGATGCGGCCAGGATCTGGTTTCGTGCCGACTCCGCCATCAGCGCCCGCAATCCCCGCAGCCCAGCGGCATGTGGGCCTGTCAACATTTCGTGCAAGGGCGGATGGATGCGCAGGCGCGAGATCTCGGCCAGGCCCAACGCCGTGAAGCCGAGGAAGCGCGGCCGCAGCGGATCGGCGGCCAGCGCTTCGGTTAGGGCAGGGCCCAGGGCCAGCCGGCGGCTCGTCTTCATGCCCGCGAAATCGAGCAGGATGGCGCCGGACAGGTTTCGCAGCCGAATCTGCGCCGCGATCGCCGGAATGGCCGCGCGGTTCAGCAACATCTGCGAGGATGCTTTGTGGCCCCGCGCCGCCGTCGCGCCGCCGGCATCGACATCGATCGCGACCAGCGCAGGCGTCGGAAAAACGCTCATCCGCGCGCCGCCCGGCAGTCCGGCCTCGGGTTGCATCAGCGCATCAATGGTGGATTCGAGGGAGTCGTCGAGTTTTTCGCGTCGCACCGAAATTCGTTCGCCGAGGATCGGCCGCAAATCGGCGACCAGCGCCGGATCGTCGGCGAAGATAGCGGCGTCCGGGTATAAAGACGCAAACCGCTCGACCGGGCCGGCACCACGCGCCAGCAGCACGACCGGGCCGTCGGGCGGAACGGCAACACCCAGCTGGGCCGATAGCCGCGGGCCCTTGCCGCCCTGGGCGGCGCGGGTAATCCGCACGCCGATCGCCGCACCTTCCGACAGGCCTGCGGCGCCCTCGCTGTCGGGCAGGAAGCCGTCGGTATCCGGCAGCCGCACGAAGGCGCCGCCCATCGCCGGCACCATGGCAGTCACCCGGCCTCGCAGGATATCGCCGACGCCATCGGGCGCGCCGCGCCGCCAGATCGAAAAATCCAGCAGCCGGTCGCCGTCCGCCACCGCCACCCAAACCTCGCCAGGCGAGCAGGTGGCGTGGATCGCGGTCACGGAATCGGCATTCCGGCGCCGCGCAGCAGTTGCGCCGTTTCGAACAGCGGCAGCCCGACGACATTGGAGTAGGAGCCTGACAGAAACCGCACGAAGCTCGCCGCCACACCCTGGATGGCATAGCCTCCGGCCTTGCCGCGCCATTCCTCGGTCGCGATGTATCTCTCCATCTGTGCCGAGGTCAGCCGCGAGAACGCGACCACGCTTTCCACGACGCGCTCGGTTCGCCGCCCGTCAGGCGCCAACAGCACGACGGCCGTGATCACCGCGTGCCGCCGTCCCGACAGTTTCTCCAGGCAAACGCGCGCCGTATGCGCATCCTCGGCCTTTGGCAACATGCGCCGGCCGAGCGCGACGACCGTGTCCGCCGCCAGCACATAGGCGCCAGAGGCGGTCAGAGGCACCGCCTTGGCCCGTGCCAGCCGCTGTGCCAGCTCGCGTGGAAGTTCGTCTCGTTTTGGGGTTTCGTCGATGTCGGCGGCAACCACCCGGGTGGGAACGATGCCGATCTGCGCCAATAACGCCAACCGACGAGGGCTGGCCGAGGCCAGCACCAGATCGAAAGAGGTCACTTGAATCGAAAGGTGATCCGGCCCTTGCTCAAATCGTATGGCGTCATCTCGACGTTGACCCGGTCGCCGGCAAGTACACGGATGCGGTTCTTGCGCATCTTGCCGCTGGTATGGGCCAGGATCGTGTGTTCGTTCTCGAGCTTCACGCGGAACATCGCGTTTGGCAGTAGCTCCATCACGGTGCCGCTGAACTCGATCATCTCTTCTTTAGACATCAGGCCTCATTCATTGGTTGCATTCGTGGGGGTTGCATTCGCGGGCGGAACATGGTCGCCACCCCCCGCAAGGTCAAGCAACCCGCCGTTCAGCCGCCAGCGTTGAGCGCCAGGCGAAGTGCCACGCTGCGGCCATGCGCGTCCAGGCCTTCCGCCGCGGCCAGCGCCACGGCCGCCGGGCCGACCTGGCGCAATGCCGCCGCATCGGCCGAAACCCAGGTCGTGCGCTTGAGGAAATCGAACACGGCGAGGCCCGAGGCGAACCGCGCGGTGCGTCCGGTGGGCAGCACGTGGTTCGGACCCGCCACGTAGTCGCCGATCGCCTCCGGGCACCAGGGTCCTAAGAAAGCAGCCCCGGCATGGCGAATCCGGGTAAAGATCGCCTCGGGTTCGGGCGTCATGATCTGCAGATGCTCGGGTGCGATGCGGTCGCATAGCATCACCGCCTCATCCCAGTCCCGCACCACGATGATCGCGCCGTGACGGTTCCAGCTTGCCCCGGCGATCACCGCGCGCGGCAGGTCGGCTAAGGCCGCCATCACCGAAGCGGCCACCGCGTCGGCAAATCCGGCATCGTCCGTGATCAGGATCGACTGCGCCGCCTCGTCATGCTCTGCCTGGGCCAGCAGATCCATCGCCACATGCACCGGGTCGTTGGCCGCACCGGCGATAACCAGAACCTCCGACGGCCCCGCGATGTTGTCGATGCCGACGCGGCCGAACACCTGGCGCTTGGCCTCCGCGACATAGGCGTTGCCGGGGCCGACGATGCGATCCACCGGCGCGATGCTTTTCGTTCCGAAGGCCAAAGCCGCCACCGCCTGCGCGCCGCCGGCCCGGTAGATCTCCGAAACCCCCGCCAGATCGGCCGCCGCCAGCACCAACGGGTTGAGCACGCCGTCCGGCGTCGGCACGCACATCGCAATCCTCCCGACCCCGGCGACGCGCGCTGGCAGCGCGTTCATCAGCACCGACGACGGATACGCCGCCTTGCCGCCCGGCACGTAGATCCCAACCGAGTCGAGCGGCCCCCAGCGCAAGCCCAAGGTCAGCCCGGCGGCGTCGGTCATGCGCAGGTCGAGCGGCATCTGGGCGCGGTGAAAGGCCTCTATCCGCTCCGCCGCCAGCCCAAGCGCCGCCATCAGCGCCGCCGGGATCGAGGCCACCGCCGCCTTGATCTCTCCAAGCGCCACCCGGACCGTGGCCGCGGTCAGCAGATGCCGATCGAACCGGTGCGTGTACTCGAACAAGGCCGCATCGCCGCGCGACCGCACCGCGGCGATGATGGCTGCCACCGCCTCATCGACCCGATCCGTGGTTTCCCGCGACTCGCCCAGCAGCGCATCGAACATCGCCGGAAAATCAGCGTCTTCTGTCGAAAGCCGCCTCATGCCGGCAGCATCGCCCGCCGAAACCGCTCGATCCAGGCGCCGATCGCCTCCGGCTGCGTCTTCAGCGCCGTGCGGTTGACGATCAGACGGCTGGTGATGGTGTCGATCACCTCCGTCTCGACCAGCCCGTTCGCCTTCAAGGTTGAGCCGGTGGCGACAAGATCGACGATCAGCCGGGCCAGACCCAACGTCGGCGCCAGCTCCATCGCCCCGGTCAGATGCACGACATCGGCATGAACGCCACGGGCCGCGAAATGGCGCCTGGCGATGGTCGGATACTTGGTCGCCACCCGCACCCGGCTCCACCTTGCCGGATCATCGCTGCCGGCGGTCGAAGCCGGCTCGGCCACCGAAATCCGGCAGGCGCCGATGCCCAGATCCAACGGCGCATAAATCTCCGGATAGTCAAACTCCATCAGAACGTCGGCGCCGCAAATGCCGATTTGCGCCGCGCCGAACGCCACGAACGTCGCCACATCGAACGGGCGAACGCGAACCACATCCAAATCCGGGTCCTCGGTCGGGAACCGCAGCCTCCGGCTATTCTCGTCCACGTAGTCGGCCGCCGGAACTATCCCTACGCGCGCCAGCAACGGCCCGCATTCGGACAGGATGCGACCTTTGGGCAGAGCCAGGATCAGAGGGCCAGTTGCCTCTGGTTCCAACGACTTAGCGAAATAGGGGGCAGTCATGGCAAACTCCAAGTAAGCATGGGGCTCTGCCCCAAACCCCGCCAGAGGCAGCGCCCCTGGACCGCATTCGTTAGTCAGCCAGGCGTTCTATGTCGGCGCCGCAGGCAGCGAGCTTCTGTTCTACCGCCTCGTAGCCCCGGTCGAGGTGGTACACCCGGTTGACCACCGTGACACCGGCAGCCGCCAACCCGGCCAGCACCAGCGACACCGACGCGCGTAAATCCGTCGCCATCACCGGCGCGCCCGACAGGGACGAAACGCCGCGAACAATCGCCGACGCCCCGTGCACGTTGATCCGCGCACCCATCCGGTTCAGCTCCTGAACATGCATGAACCGGTTCTCGAAGATCGTCTCGGTCACCATCGCCGCACCGTCCGCCACCGACATCAGAACCATGAACTGAGCCTGCATGTCAGTCGGAAACCCGGGATACGGCTCGGTCATCACATCGACCCCGCGTAAACCAGACAACCGGCGAACCATCACGCCCTGCTCGTCCTCGTCCACGTCCACGCCGGTATCGCGCAAGATCCTGGCGACCGCGCCGAGATGATCCAGCCGCGCCCCGATCAGCCGCACCTCGCCCCCGGTAGCCGCCGTCGCGCAGGCATAGGTCCCGGTCTCGATCCGATCGGGAATGATCGAATGCTCGGCGCCGTGCAAAGTCGGAACACCCTCGATCACCAGCCGGTCGGTGCCGATGCCCTCGATCCGCGCCCCCATCGCCACCAGGCAGGCGCACAGATCAGAAATCTCCGGCTCGCGCGCCGCGTTGGACAGAACCGTTCGTCCATCCGCAAGGGCCGCCGCCATCACCAGGTTCTCGGTCGCGCCCACCGAGGCGAACGGCAGCACGATGACCGCGCCGGCGAGCTTGCCGCCACCCGCGACGCTGCCATGGATGTAACCCGCCTCCAGCCGGAACACGGCGCCCATCTGCTCCAGCCCCTTGAGGTGCAGATCGACCGGCCGCGTGCCGATCGCGCAGCCGCCGGGCAGCGACACCCGAGCCTCCCCGGTGCGCGCCAGCAGCGGCCCGAGCACGAGGATCGACGCCCGCATCTTGCGCACGATGTCGTATGGCGCCTCGGTGTTGGTGATGGCACCGCCGAGAGACAGGCGGCGCCCGTCCGGCGTCGCATCCTCGACCGCGATGCCGTGCTGCGCCAGCAGGCTGCCCATCGTCTTGACATCGGCCAGCTGCGGCACGTTGGACAGGATAAGCCGGTCGTCGGTCAGCAGCCCAGCCGCCATCAGCGGCAGCGCCGCATTCTTGGCGCCGCTGATCACGATGTCGCCGTGCAGCGGCCGGCCGCCGCGAATGCGAATGCGGTCCATGTTTTTCCCTCAACCCATCCGCGGCAGCGACACGCCGCGCTGGCCCATGTACTTGCCGGCCTTGTCGGCATAGCTCGTCTCGCAAGGCTCGTTGCCCTGCAGGAAAAGAAACTGACAAATGCCCTCATGGGCATGGATCTTGGCCGGCAGCGGCGTGGTGTTGGAGATCTCGATCGTCACCTGGCCCTCCCATTCCGGCTCCAGCGGCGTCACGTTGACGATGATCCCACACCGCGCATAGGTCGATTTGCCGAGACACACCACCAGGATATCGCGCGGTATCCGAAAGTATTCGACCGTGTGGGTGAGGGCGAAGCTGTTCGGCGGGATGATGCAGACATCGGTCTTGCGATCGACGAAGCTGCTCGGGCTGAACGCCTTCGGGTCGATCACCGCGCTGTCGACATTGGTGAATATCTTGAACTGGTCGGCCGCGCGCGCGTCGTAGCCGTAGCTCGACAACCCATAGCTGATTACCCCGTCGCGCTTCTGCGTTTCGACGAAGGGCTCGATCATGCCGTGCTCCGTCGCCATGCGGCGGATCCATCGGTCGGACATCACGGCCATGGCGGGACAGGTCTCCGGGTGGGCAGCGGCGCAGCTTTAGCCCAGCGGCGGCCCCGGGGCAAAATCCTTCTTCTCTTCCACCGCTCCGGGCGGCGGATCTCCATCGCGACGCACACGCGTCTGCTCCTTGCGGCGTCGCAGATTCTCCCGCAGCGCCGCCGCCTGCCGCTCGGCCCGCGCTGCCCGCGCGGCATCGGCCTTGTCCTGGCCTGCCGGTTGATCCTGATCCGCCATCGTATCACCAAATGACGCCGGTCCGGCACGCGTCAAGCCCGCTTGCGTTTGCACACCCGCGCCGCTACGAACGGCCCGCATCGGAGCCCCAAAGCTGTTGTAGCTCAGTGGTAGAGCACTCCCTTGGTAAGGGAGAGGTCCAGAGTTCGAATCTCTGCAACAGCACCATAAATCGGTTTCCGAAGCCGACGTGAAATGTTCAGCCCGCACCCTCCGTCCGCACCCCAAGCCGCCCCGCCAGATCCTGAATGAACTGCCAGGCCACCCGCCCGGACCGTCCGCCGCGGGTCATCGACCACTCCACTGCCTGAGCGTGTAGCGCCTCAGTTTCAATCGGCAGCTTCATCGCCGCCGCGTAGCCCTCGACCATGGCAAAGAAGGTCGGCTGGTCGCAGTTGTGAAAACCAAGCCAAAGGCCAAACCGGTCGGACAGGGAGACCTTCTCCTCCGTTGCCTCGGACGGGCTGATCGCCGTCGCGCGCTCGTTCTCGATCATGTCCCGCGGCATCAGGTGCCGGCGGTTGGAGGTCGCATAGAACAGGACATTATCCGGCCGACCCTCGATGCCGCCGTCGAGCACCGATTTCAGCGCCTTGTAGTCGGCAGCCTCTTTCTCAAACGACAGATCGTCGCACAGGATCAGGCAGCGCCGCTCCCGCCCGCGCAGCAGGTTGAGCAGGTCGGGCAGGGTGCGGATGTCCTCGCGGTGGATCTCGATCAGCGCCAGGCTTTTGCCCACCTCGGCATGCACCGCCTTTACCAGCGACGACTTGCCCATGCCGCGGGCCCCCCACAGCATCGCGTTGTTGGCCGGCAGGCCCTCGGCGAACCGCTGGGTGTTCTCCATCAGTATCTTCTTCTGGCGATCCACCCCGTGCAGCAGCCCGATATCGACGCGCGACACCCGCGCCACCGGCGCCAGGCGGGCCGGCGCCGGGTACCATACGAACGCGTCGGCGCCGACAAGGTCGATGGTCGCGGCCGGCGGCGGTGCCAGCCGTTCCAGCGCATCGGCGATGCGGGCCAGCAGGTTGGCCTGATCCATGTCCATTCGAAGAATCCATCCGCGCTTGACGCCAAGGGTGCGGAAACTATGGTCCCGGCCACCCGGCCGCAACCCGCGGCGACATCCACGTCAGGACCGCCATGCTGATCTCGCCCGCCTACGCCCAGGACATGACCGCGATGCTGGGCAGCGCCACGCAGTTCCTGCCGCTTGTGCTGATCTTCGGCGTTTTCTACTTCCTGCTCATCCGCCCGAACCAGCAACGTCAGAAAGAAGTGAAGTCGATGCTGGCGGCGGTGAAGCGCGGCGACCGCGTGGTCACCGGCGGCGGCATCCTGGCTACCGTGCAGAAAGTCCGCGAGGGCAGCAACGAGGTCGAGGTCGAGCTTGGTCCCAACATGCGGGTGATCGTGCTACGCGAAACCATCACCGCCGTGTTGAAGCCGGTCGCCGCCAACGACAGCAAGGCCGCCTGAACGTTTCGTTTGTCCTTTCCTTGAAGGCGAATTCCCGACAAGATCATCAAACAAGATGGGAGAAACGATTCTGATGGGTAAACGCATCATACCATACGGCCTGGCCGCCTTACTGGGGGCCGGCACCGTGCTGTCGCTGCCGGCCACCGCCCAGACAACCAGCCCAGCCGACATCATCCTGATCCGACAGGCCGCCTATGCCTTGAACGGCGGCACCTTTGCCGGCCTCAAGGCGGCGGTGGAGGCCAAATCCGACGTCAAGCCGCTCGCTGCCCGCGCCGACGCGTTGGCAAAGTGGGGCCGCGCCATACCGCTCGCTTTCCCCGCCGGCTCCGACACCGGCAACCCCACCAAGGCGCTGCCGGCGATTTGGTCGGACCGTGCCGGCTTCGAGAAGGCGGCCGCGAACTTCACTGAGGCTGCCGAGAAGCTTTCCATCCTCGCCAAGGCCGGTGACACCGACGGCTTCGCCGCGCAATGGAAAGTCACCGGCGACACCTGCAGCGCCTGCCACAAGGAATACCGCGCAAAATAATCTACTCGACGCTACATTAGCCAGATCGCCAGCACTGCCAACGAGGCGGCGCTGGCGATCACGCCGCCTGCCAGCATCGGCGCGGCCATCCTGGGCTGACGCATGGATCGCGGCAGCAGCTTCACGCCGGTGATCATCGGCCGCAGCAGGTTCTGGCGCTTGAGCAACCAGTAGGCCAGCACGGCGCCGACATGCGCCGCCGCCGCCAACAAGATAAGATTGAAGTTGATCGAGTGGATCGTGCCCAGCCGATCGCTAAACGCCTTGCCGACATGCCTTGCCAACGGTCCTTCAACTGAAACATCGTCGTTGGACCCAAGCCCGGTCCCGACCTGCACCAGCAGCAGCGCCAGCAGGACCAGCACCATCCACCCGCCAGCCGCGTTATGGCCGATCTCCCGGTCCGGCTCACGAACGAACATCTTGCCGAGATGCCGAAAACCGGCGAGCGGACTTTTCAGGAATTTTCGAAAGCGCGCGGTTTCGGAGCCCAGAAACCCCCAAAGCAGACGAAAAATCAGCATCCCCAGCATCGTGTAGCCGGAGACGAAATGCAGCTGCATCCAGTTCTGCCGGTTGGTGAACCAGCTCGCCAGCAGCAGGAAAACGACCGACCAGTGAAACACCCGCGTCGGCAGGTCCCATACCTTCACCGGCCGCAAGCCCGTCTCGGAACCGGCCGCCATGCTCATGCGGCGCGGGTCAGGCGCTTGACGAGGGCGGAAAACCGATGCCGGCGCATTTCGGATCGCGCCAGCCCGTCGGCCGTCATGTAGTTCAGCTGGATCGCGTAACGCTCGCCGACGAACCGCTTGTGGCCGTGCCAGGTCGTCTCGCCGTTGGGAAACACCAGCAGGGTGCCGTTCACCGGCGGCACCTCGACCGCGAAATTCTCGATGTCGGTGCCGTCGCGAAGCAGCCGCAGGCAGCCGTCATGGCCCGAAAACCGGCCTGGATCGGGGTTAAGGTACAGCAGCACCGTGACCCGCTTGGCACGGCTGTCGGTATGGATACGGCCGTCCTTTTCCCGCGTGCGGCCGCGCACCGTCAGCATGGTGGGCGCCTGGTCGAGGTCGAGGTCGAACTTGTCCTCGATCGCCATCCGCAGTTCCGGTCCCTCCATCGCCTCGACCAGAGCCCGCGCGGCGGGGCCGAGCCGCAGCGAACCCGGCGGATAGGAACCGCCATTGCCGATCGCCGGCAGATCGGCAATCACCCGGCGCAAGCTGTCGGGCGGCACGAAGTTCGGAACGACGATGTGCGGGAATGGATCGCCGGCCTTCGGCGTGGCGCGGATCGCCGCGTAGTCGAGCTGTATCATGGCGATGGCATCCTAGTTGATCGCCGCGGCAGCCGGCACGACCGACAGCACCAAGTCGCGCGGCTGGCACGCAAGCAGTGCCTCGGCGAGGTCGAGCGCATCATCGGGCCAGTAGATCGCCGGCCGCGGCTTCTTCGCGCCGAGTCCCGGGTCTGGCCGGCACGACAGGATCGCCCTGCTCCATTGCGGCGGAATCGCGGACCGGCCCAGGCAGGCGCCAAGCAGGGCACCCGTCACGGCGGCATTGGTATCGGTATCGCCGCCCTCCGATATGGTCGCGGCGAGCGCATCCGCCAGACCCGCGGTGTGGAGCAGATGGAAGAAGGCGTTCTGTAGCGCAACCACCACCCAACCCATGCGCCGCACGTAGTCGCCGGGCTTCTGTCCCGCGGCGGCGGCCTCCAGCGCACGCATGACGACTCCGTCATCCTGGCCGGCGCCATCCTCGGCGATGCCCTGCGCGGCGCGCAGCATTCCGGCCGGATCGGCGCCGCCAATGCCGGCCGCGATCGCCCCGGCATAGGCACCGCAGGCGATGGCGCAGACCGGATGCGGATGCGTGAGGTCGCTATCGGCCATAGCGCAGGCTGCCGCCTGCTCCACGCTGTCGGCCCAGATGCCGATTGGCGACACCCGCATCAGCGATCCGTTGCTCTGGCTGTGGCGGTCGGCCTTGCTGCTGGCGACCTCGGCCCGCGCGCGCGCTGCCCGCGATGCCGGCGCCAGGGCGATGCGCGTCGTCGCGCCGAGGTCGAACGGGTGCGACGCGTACCAGGCGCCGTAGGCGGTCGCCACCGATTCGGCATCGAAATCCCCAACCTCGACCAACGACCGTGCCAGGGCCAGCGCCAGCTCGGAGGTGTTGGTCGGCTGGCCGGCCATTATGTCCCAACGGCCGCCATCGGCCAGCTGCCGCACCCCCTGCGGAAACAGGTCTCCGATTTCAGCCGGCGTCCGGCCGGCCACCCGTGAACCCAGGCTGTCGCCGGCGAGCTGGCCGAGCAGGCAGCCTTGCGCGCGTTCGAGCAGCGGGCCCTGTGCGATCCGCGGCCAAGTCAGCACTGTACGCGGCGGCATGCGCGCCTCTTCGCTCCCGGTCCAGCTCCGCGCGCCGAGCTTTCGAACCGCCGCTGGCGCGCCGGCGAAGCATTTCTCGACCCGGCTGACGCCGTCGCCCGTGTAGGTCACTTCGGCGCCGGTCTGGTCGATCAGTGTTCCCTTGGCTCCGCGCAGCAAGGCGTGGCCGGCGGCATAGTCGTAGCCGCCGGGGCCACTGGTCGAGACCGCGCCGACGCCGTCGCCGCAGGCGACCCGGGCCAGGCGGTAGGCGATCGAGGGCATGGCGATAAACCGTCCGGGCGCCACGCGCGCGCCATTGGTCGCCGGCCGGCGCGGCGCATGGTGCGACAGG
>JANXRT010000041.1 GCA_025356735.1 Acetobacteraceae bacterium
GCAACGTCGTCAGTCCGGCGGTGTCTCTAGACCTGCTGACGGCGAGTTCTACATAGTCCGCCAGGTCCCTCGCAATCCATTTCTCCAGCCCGGCATTGCTCATGTGGCTGGCGGAGTGGCGGGAGGCAAAGGTTTCGCCCGGAAGGGTGAGCGTCGGCACACCCATCCATAAGGCTTCGCATGTCGTCAGCCCGCCCGAGTAGGGGAACGGGTCCAGCACCATATCGATGCCATTGTACTCGTTCAGGAAAGTGCGATGCGCCGACGCGCCCCGTAGTGTCAGGCGATCCGGGTCAATGCCATGTGTCCTGAAGTCGGCAAGCAGGCGGTCGCAGGTTGGCTTGTCCGAAAACTGATGCGTTTTGAGCACTAGGCGGGCGTTGGGCACGCGGTGCAGGATCGACGACCATGTGGCAATGACCGTCGGCGTGATCTTCGCGAGATTGTTAAAACATCCGAACGTTATGTGACCGTTGGCCAGCGCGGGCAGGCTGCCGACATCCGGTGCGTGCGCCGGCGGGCTGTAGCAGATGTAACCATCTGGCAGCCGCAACAGCCGTTCGGAATAGAATGTTTCAAATCCGGCTGGCGTTTCCCAGTCATCGGTCAGGAAGCAATCCACCTCGACGATGCCGGTGCTGTGGTTCTGCATGCCGACCCACTTGATCTGCACCGGCGCCAGCCGGTGCGCGCAGGCCGGCAGCCGGCCGGCGTCGCCGTAGCCGCCGAGGTCGATCAGAAGGTCGATGCCGAGCGTTCTCGAAGTCGCGGCAAGCGCCATGTCATCTTGTGTATCGGTCTCGTGCCACTCGGTGGCGACCGCGGCGAACCGGGCGGCGATCGGATCGGGCAGGGCGCTGCGGCCCAGGCAGACGATTTCGAAGTCCTCCGGATCGAGCGCCTCGAAGCCGGCGATGGTGAGCCAGCCGACCGGATGGGTGCGCAAACTGCCCGACAGCAGCCCGATCCGCAGGCGCCGCCCGGGATCCGGCGAATTCGTGAACGGCACGAATGCGGCCGGCCGTGGCAGCCGGTCGGCGCAGTCGCGCAGCGTCGCCAGAAGCTCCGCGCCGCCGATGCCAGCGCGGTAGGGCAGCACGTTGCACAGCGCGCGCCGGGGCAGTATCGCGTCGGGGGCGAGCGCGATCGCCTGTCGCGCCACCGCTTCGCCCTCCGCCTGCCGGCCGAGTGACACCGTCGCGTTGGCGAGGTTGCACAGCGCCGTCACATCCGGCCCTGTTTCGTCCATAAGGCGCTGTAGCCGCTCGCGCGCCTCGCCGTGCCGGTGCATCCGCATCAGCACCGTCGCATGGTCGTTGCGCAGCTGGGCGTTGTCGGGTTGCAGCACGATGGCGCGGGCCAGCGCCGGCTCGGCTTCTCGCAGCCGATGTGACCGCGCCAGCAGCCCGGCAAGGCAGGCGGCCGGCACGGACGCATCCGGCGCCAGTATGGTGGCGATCTCTAGCATGTCGATTGCCTCGTCGCGGCGGCCAAGCCGTTCCAGCAACATGCCGCGCGCGGCCGGCAGCACGGCGTCAAGCGGGTCGCGGTTCGCCGCCGCGTCGAGCCGCAGCCGCTCGGCCTCGCCGGTGCCGCTCAGCCATGCCGCATCGACACGATGCAGCGCGTAGTCGAGTTCGCGCGGCGCCAGGCGCTGTGCCTCGGCGAAGGCGCTTTCGGCGGCGCCATGGTCGGCGGTCAGCAACAGCGCCAGGCCAAGCGCGTCCCAAACCTGGGGGTTTTCCGGCGCCACGCCGCAGGCGCGCAGCAGCAGCATCTGCGCCGTCTTGCCATCGCCGGCGCCGATGCGAAGGGCGCCGAGGCCAATCAGCGCCTCGATCCGGATCGGGTTGATCTCCAGCACGCGCTCATAGGCGAGCGCCGCATCTGCCGGGTCGCCGGCGCCGCGCAGCGTTTCGGCCTGGCGCAGCGGTGGCTCGTCCCAGTCCGGCCACAGCTGTTCCAGCTTGCGCATCCGGACCAGCGCACCTGCGACGTTGCCTGCCCGTGCCTCGTCGAGCGCGAGGTTGAGCGATTGCGCCGGAGAAAGTTTGCTGGGCGACGGCGCGACATTCACCATGGTGCGGCTTCCAGCACCGCGAGCAGGCCCGCAACCGGTTGGTTCATCTCGAACCGCATGGTCTCAGGCACCAATTCGCGGACGTGCAGGCCTGCAGCGCGGGCGGCCTGCTCGACATGGTCGCGGCGATGGCTGTAGCGGCCTTGAGGTCCAAGGCGCCACCCGGCCTCGGCTTCGCTCGCCTCGACCGAGAACACAAACAGCCCGCCGGCGCTCAGCCGACGCCGGACCAGGGTGAAAACCTCGGAAAGCTCGCCGAAATAGCACAGCACGTCGGAAGCCAGGATCACCG
The DNA here is from genome assembly GCA_025356735.1 of Acetobacteraceae bacterium. Lineage (GTDB taxonomy): Bacteria > Pseudomonadota > Alphaproteobacteria > Acetobacterales > Acetobacteraceae > PALSA-911. Next base: position 2,373 of record JANXRT010000041.1, read on the forward strand.
GCCACGACCCGCGGTCCGCGGCCAGCATGGCCAGGATGTCGGCCTCCATCAGTTCGGCATACAGACCCTTGGCGCGCGCCTCGGCCAACATCCCGGGCGACAAATCAACGCCGGTGATTGGGCCGAGATCGAGGTCCGCCAGGACCACGCCCATCAGCCCAGTGCCACAGCCGAGATCGAGCACGGACCGGGCCGTCGTTCCCGCCGGGTTGCTGGGCACAAGGCCGAAGTTGCGGATCAGCGCGGCGCGGATCAACCCGGGCACGCGGTAGCCGAGCGCGATCAGGTGGCGCTCGAACCGCGCGGCATAGCCGTCGAACACCGCCCGCAGGTACTCGGCGGGTGCGCGCGGCGCGCCTGGCCGCATTCCGGCGGAAGCAACGAGGTGGCGGACATAGGGATCGTCCGGGCCGAGCTTGAGCGCCTCGCCATAGGCCTCCGCCGCTTCGTCGTGGCGTTCCAGCGACGACAGCGCGTGGCCCTTGAGGCCGAACAGGCAGGCATCAGCCAACCCGTCGCGGCAGGCGGCCTCAGCCAGCCGAAGCGCTCCCGCGAAGTCCCTTTGCCGCAGCCGCAGCATGACCGCGCCAGTGCGCAGGTCGCCACGCGCCGGATTGGCCTCAATCGCCGCGTCCAGCGTGGCGGCGGCTTCGTCATGCGCGCCACCGGCCTCCTGCGCGCGGGCCAGCCCCTGGCGGTAGAACGGGTTTCTTGGTCGGGCCGCGACAGCTTCCGCCAGGCAGCCGCCGCCATCCGCGACTTGGCCGAGTTCCAGAAGCACGACCCCGAGCAGCGCCTTGGCCTCGGGGTCATCCCGATCGAGCATCACGGCTTCGGCTGCATCCTGCGCGGCGCCGGGCAGATCCTCCATGTCGGAGCGCAGGTCGGCGCGGGCCTTGAACAGCGCGGCATCCAGGGGATCGGCCGCGATCGCCGCGTCGAGCTCGTGCAGCGCATCGACGGAACGGCCCTGCCGGATCGCCAGCCGCACCGAAAGCAACACAAGCTCCGGTGCCTCCGGTGCCAGGCTGCGAGCGGCGGCAAGCAGGTGGCGCGCCGGATCGAGGCGGTTGCCGGCGATCATCCTCGCCAGTTGCCGGATGATATCCCGTGGATCGACCGGGTTTTTCTGCAATTCCATGACGGGGCTCCTTTTGAGCCGAACGGATAAGGGTCAGATCAGCAACGAGGCCGTGCTCGCGCTGACGCTCGTGAAGCCGGTCGCGGCGGTTGCGGCGTCGCCGGCGGCGAGCAGGTAGCGCTGGGTGAAGGCCTCAACAAATCTGGGGTCTTTCGCGAACCGGGTGATGTCGAGCCGCATGCTGATCGCCTTCTCCTGCGCCGGCAGGTTCTGGAAGGCGATCTCCTGCGGGATGTTCAGCGCCGTGGTCACCACGAGGCGCAGCGTGCTGTCACCGAGTATCTGATCGACCGACTTGATGCTGGCTGCCTGAGCACGGAAAGTCAGCGCGTTCGACAGGCCGGGCGTGCTCGCATCGAGCGACTTGCGCCAGGCGATCTCGGCATAGCCGTTGGCGAGGGTGTTCAGCACCGCCGCGTTGTTCAGCACCGACATTCCCTTGGCGGCGAAGCTGTAGGTCATGGCAACGGCTTTCCATCGCGTGTCGGTCAGGGTGTTGGCCAACGATTTCGGGTTCTTGACGTCGAACAGCAGCGCCTTGGTTGCCAATGCCGTGTAGCCAAGCTGGTCGCCAAGCCCGTTCGCGGTCAGCAGAACCTTCAGCACGGCTGGGTTCTTCAGCGCCGTGGCGGGATCCTTGGCCGATGCCACGCCCTGACGGAACGCGGCGATATCGCGCTGCACGTCCGATCGCTTGGCGGTCATGGCAACCTGCGTGGTCTGGTTCTTCTCGGCCGATGCCAATGCGGCAAGCCCCGCCTGCGCGCTGGTTCCGACGCCCGAGCCAGCGTACAACGCGCCAAGCAACAAGGATGTCTGGGAGGTGGCGCTGCCCAACAGCGTCAGCGTGCTGGCATCGAGCACGGTCATGGCGGATCAGCCGGCGCCGCGCAGGCCGGCGGCGATGTTCTCGTTGATCGAGATGAGGAAGCCGAAATCGGGCCGGTCGGCGTCCATCTCCCGGTGAACGGCCAGTCCCACGGACGCGATTTCCGCGCGCAGCTTGGCCGGCAACAAGTTGGCAGGGTCACGCATGAGATCGACTACCGCCATCCACAGCCGCCGGTTGTCCGCCAGGGCGCGGACCCGCTGGATCGGCCCGGCGTCGCGTGCCGCACGCAACCCGCCATTCGCCTGATGGAAGATGTCCGCCTCCTGCGCGCGAAGGTCGCGATGGCCGGAGGATGCCTGATAGGCGCGGATGGCCAAGCTCATGAGACTGTCCTGATCACGGAATGATTCCAGGGTGCGGGCGGCGCCTACTTGTTGAAGGCATGTTCCGGGAAACACCTGTCATGCGGGAAGTGGCGGCCGGTGACGCCGTTCGGCGCGGCCATGGGACCTGCCGCCGGTTGGGGGTCCGGTGCGCGGCCGAGCACCGTGTCCTCATGGCGGATGATGCGACGCGCGAGCTTCAGCGCCTGGTAGCAGTCGTCGCCCTCGGCGGCGGCCATGGCGCGGTCCAGGATTTCGCCGGCGAGGCGTGAGGTGGTGGCGGCCTTGAAGGCGGCGATGAGCGCGCGGGCCGCGGCAAGTCCACCCGCGCGTTCTTCCTCGGCGCCGATATAGGCGGTCTGCAGCGCGAAATAGATCCGCCGCGCCGGGCTGTCGCACTGATCGGGCGGCATGATCTGCTTGCCGAACAGGAAACGCGCCTTGGCGGTGAGCTCAATGCGTGATTTGGTGCGGAAGCGGATCGGCGCGCCGTTGACGATCATCACCTCGCCGGACCGCAGTTCAAGGACCAGATTGGACATCGATCTTTTCCTGTGAGGCTGGCTGTGGCGAACCTGTCGAGATGTCCGGGCCAGGATTTTCGCCCGGCCCGGGCTATGTCTTACTTGAACAGGCTGAGCAGCGTCTGCGGCGCCTGGTTGGCGAGCGAGAGCGCCTGGGTGCCAAGCTGCTGGCGGATCTGCAACGACTGCAGCTGCGCCGACTCCTTGGCCAGGTCAGCATCGACAAGCGAACCGAGGCCGGAATTCAGGCTGTCGATCTTGTCGTTGTTGTAGGTGATCTGATTGTCGACATACTTGGAGGCCGCGCCATAGTTGTTCAGCCCGGAGCCGAGGCTGTTCAGCGCCGTGATGAAGGCCCCGGTAGCGGTGATCGCCGCCGCCGACAGCGTGGCGCTGGCGAACGTCGTCGTGCCGAACTTGATCGCGCCATATAGCGCCGAGCCGCCGAAGGTCGCGATGCCGTAGGTCGCCGCCGCCTCGTTACGGACGACCGCGACGTTGCCGAACGCGCCGGCGCTGCCGGTGATGTTGCCGATCAGCGTCTTGCCATTATAGGCCGCATCCTGAAGGTCGGACTTTACGTTCGCCAGATCGGTCTTGTACTGCGCGGTGTACTGGGCCCGCTGGCTGCCGATGGTGTTGCCATCGGCCAGTTTGACCATCACGTCGCGCATGTCCTTCATCAACGTTGAGACATCGTTCAGGCCCGAGACCGTCGTGGAGATCAGGCCCTTGACGTTTCCGAGCTGCTGGTTGGCCGAGGTCAGCGAGCTGACGTCGGAGCGCACCCGCTGCGCCACCGCGTAGGCGGCGCCGTCATCGGTGGCGTCGGCCACGCGGTAGCCGGTGGAGACCTGCTTCTGGACCGCCGCCAGCGCGTTGTTGGTCTTGTTGAGGGACTGGAGCGCGATCATCGCGCCCATATTAGTGTTCACAGAATTGAGGGACATGGTGTCTTACCCTTGCTTGCCCGTAGTTGCAGTCGGTTCCGCGTTTTTGCGGCATGACCGGATTATCGTCCGGCCCGGTTAACGGGCGGTGAAGCGGATCGCGAATAGTTGCATCCGGCTCAGATATATTTGGTCAACGACAACGCGGACTGTGCCGCGATCAGCTGGTAGGATGATTGCAGCCGGGTCTGCGCCAGCTGCAGCGCCGACAAAACGGCCGCCATGTCGACATCCTCGACTGCGGACAGCTGGGCGCTCAGCACGGTCTGGACATCGCCCAGGCTCGACCGGGTCGCGGTCAAGCCGGTCCGGGTGTCGCCCAGCACGCCGGCGTCGCCGGCCAGCGCGCCGATCGAGCTGTGCAGGCCGGCGCCGGTGTCGGCTATCAGGGCGGCGAAGCCCGGCACGCCGACCTGGCTGCCGGACAACGAGCCGATCGTCGCCAGCGCGCGCATCAGGTCGCGCGTCGCCGATCCGGTGGTGGAGGGTCCGGCCGAAACCACGCTGGTGTTGGCGCTCGCCAGCAGGCCGATCCGCGGCCGCGGTCCGGCCCCGGCATCGACCACCGGTAGTTCGGCCTGCAGCACGATCGCCGGCTGCGATTGGCTGGCCGAGAACGGCGAAGTGCCGGCGGCGTTGGAGGTGGCGACCGCCATCGTCGTCGCCGCGGTGGCCGCGGCGCCAGCGCCGGACAGGCCGGCGACCGCGGTGCCGATCTGGGTGAAGTAGCCGGATGCGAGGATGTTGTCGGCGTTCGGCACCGGCGGGTTGGCGGCATCGGCGCCGGCGAAGATATAGACATCGCCGTCGCGGCTGTTGAGCAGCCCGGCGACCTGCGTCAGCGCAGACCGCGCGTCAGCCGCAGTGCTATCGACCTCGCCGGCATCAAGGCCGTTCAGGTTGTTGAGCCTGGCCTGGAAACTCGACGCGATGGCCTGCAGCTGCGTCATCGCGGTCTGCGTCAGGTCCATGCGCCCGGCGGCGGCATCGATGTTGGTCTGCGCGGTGCGGGCGTGGGCGAGCGCCGGACGCAGGTCGAGCGAGGTCTTGGCACCCGCCCCGAGCCCAGCGAAGGTCTCGGCGATGCGCCCGTCGGCGGCCTGGCGGGTGAGTCCGTCAAGGCTTTGGCGCGCGGTGGCGGCATTGGCCACCAGGCTGCCCATGCGACCATATTCGTTGGGGTAGCCGGAACCGATCGATCCGCTCATGCTACTTCACCGACGCCAGCAACTGGTCCCACATCGTCTGGGTTGCGGCGACGACTTTCGCGTTGGCGCCGTAGGCGCTTTGCAGCGTGATCATGCTGGCCATCTCGGTATCGACGCTGACCCCGGTCTCCGCCGACAGCTTGCCGGTCAGCATCGTCTGCACGGTTGTTTCGGTAGCGGCCTGTTGGGTGACGGCGCCGCTGACCTGAGCCTGTGCCGCGGTCAGGGTGGCGGCGAGGCCGGCCAGAGTGGCCGGTGCGGCGTAGGGCGCGGCCAGGGTCCCGGCCGGCCCAAGCCCGGCGGTCGCGGAGCCGGGCTGGGCGACGCCGGCCTGCGCCTCGGCGCCGAGCGCGTAGTCGAGCACGCGGGTGATCGCGGTCGTGAACCCGGCTGGCCCGCCGGCCGGGTTGGGCGTGAAGGCGCTGGCGCCGAACGGGCTGCCGGCGATCACCGTGGTGCCGTCACGCACCTGGGCGGTGTTGGCCAGGACCGCCGGGTTGACCCCGATGATGCCGGCAAATCCGACATAGCCGGTCTGCACCGGCACGCCGCCGCCAGCCGGCACCAGCCCGGCCGGGTCGCTGAACAGGCGCAGGCCCTGGGCATCGAGGCGGCTGGCGAGGTTCTGCGCGAACTCGTCAAGCTCGGCCTGGAAGGTCGGCAGCACGCCGTCGCGCAGCTGGAGGTTGGCGCCGATCCGCCCGCCTGAGATCTGCCGGGTGACGTCGATCCCGGCCAGGGTAACGGCGGGCGCGCCGCCGCCGGGATAAAACGCGGTCGGTGTCAGCACGGCGTCGGCGGCAGCGAATCTCGCCTGGCCGGCACCGGTCGGCAGCGATAGGCCGGATGGCGTCAGCAGGATCAGCGCGCCATTCGGCTGCGCCAGCGACTTCACATCGATCAGCTGCGACAGCCCTGTGACCGCGGCGTCGCGCTGGTTTTCCAGATCCGCAGTGCTGCTGCCGGTGCCGCGCAGCTTGATGATGCGGTCCGACAGGGCGCCGATGCCCGAAAGGGTGGCGTTCAACGTGGCGATGTCGCCCGAGATCGCGTCCTGCGCGTTCTGGCGCTGGGTCGCGTAGGTATCGGACAACCGGTTGATGCCGGTGGCGAGAGTCTGGGCGGCCCCGACCACCTGGCGCTGCGCCGCCTGGTTGTCGGGGCTGGTCAGCAGGCTGGAGAATGCGTCGCGCAGCGCGCCGAGCCGGGCCGCGATACCGTCGCCCGTGGCCGGCGTGCCGGATGCCGCGTCAATCGCCGACATCGCGTTCTGCCGGGTGGTCAGACCGGCGACCGTTGCATTCTGATGCAGGATCTCGCCGCTCAGCAGCTCGTCCGTGGCGCGCGTGGTCGCCAGCGTCCGCACGCCCATGCCGATGCCGTCGGCGGTGATGCTCTGCTGCTGCGCCAGCTCACGCGCGTAGCCCGGCGTGCCGGCGTTGGCGACGTTCTGCGAAACGACGTTGAGCTGGCGGGTGATGTTGGCCAAGCCGCCGGAGGCGATCGACAGGGCGCCGTTGAGGTTCATCGCGAACTATCCGCCCGCTATCGCTTCATGTCGGCCCCGCTATCGCTTCATGTCGATCGTCTGCTGCAGCAGCTCGTCGGCCGTGGTGACCATCTTGGTGTTGGCGGTGTAGGCGCGCTGGGCGACGATCAGCTTGGTGAACTCGCTGCCGATATCGACGTTGGAGCTTTCGGTCGAGGAGGTCACCAGGTTGCCGGCGCCGTTGGTGTTGGCGTCCTCGGCGAGCGGGTTGCCGCTTTCGATCGTCGCCGTGAAGGCTTGGCCATCCTTGCGCTGCAGCCCGTCGGGATTGTTGAAGGTGGTGATCGGGACGCGCGCGATGGTGCGGCTCTGGCCGTTGTCGTAGTTGACCACGATGTCGCCGGTGGCGCGGGTGGCGATTGAGGCGAAGGCGCCGGGCGGCACGCCATCCTGGCTCAGGCCGCGTAGGCTGTACTGGGTTCCGGCGAACTGCGTCACGCCGGCGGCGGTGCCGAAGGTGCCGAGATCGACCGCGATGGTCTGCGGGCCGGAGCCGAAATCGGTGACGAAGCTGAGCGAGGCGGAGGTGCCGGCGGCATAGGCCGGGGCGGTGACGCTGCCGGTCACCGTCGTCACGTTGCCGATGGTCCCTGCCGGAACGGGGCTGCCGAAGCCCGGGCCGAACAGCACGTCGGCGGTGCCACGCGCCGCGGCGCCGGTGTCGTCGGGGCTGTTGACCGCCACGGTCCAGGCGTTGGTCGCGACCTGGGTCCAATTCAGCGAGATGGTGTGCAGGGTGCCGAGCCCGTCATAGACGTTGATCTGCGACGAGATCGGAGTGCCGGCGGCCGGCGTCGCGGGCAGGTTGGCCGACAGCGTCACTTTCGAGGTCTGAACCGGGTTGAACACCGTCTGCGTCACCTGGATCGGCGCCAGCGCGTTGCGGTTGACGATGCCGGTGCCGGGCGCCACGGCCCAGCCGTTGAGGAAGTTGCCGGAGCCGTTCTCGATGAAGCCGTCCTTGTCGAGCTTGAAGTCGCCGGCGCGGGTGTAGAGCTGCTGCGGGCTGAAGGTTGGCTGGCCGGCGAGCGTGCCGTTCTGCTGGCTGACCTGGAAGAAGCCCTGGCCGGCGATCGCCAGGGCAAGCGGGTTGTCCGACTGGGTGACGGTACCCTGGACGCTGTTGACATAGTTCGGCCGCGCGACGACGGCGCCCGAGTTGTTGGCGTTGGGCGTGCTGGTGGTGAGATAGTCGATGAACCTCGTATCGACCCGCTTGAAACCGGTCGTCTGGCTATTGGCGACGTTGTCGCTGATGTTGCCGAACGCGGCCGACTGGGCGTTCAGGCCGCTGATCGCGGTGCTCATGGCGCCGAACAGGGACATCGCTGCTACTCCTTGCGCCGCGAGGATAAGGGTTGCGGACGGGCAGGACTGAGCAACCGGCGTGCCACGGCCCTGGAATGCCGGAAAGCGGCATCCGACGTTGGTTTCGGGAGCTTTTCCAATGCGCGGGATCGGTCCCGCGGCAGAACCTGCCGGGCAGGAATTGCCGGTCTGAAGCCGAGCGGGGCGGGCGAGCCGCGCATAACCAGCCGATTTCCGCCGCTCGAGCGAATGGCCCGGAGATTGCTGAACCTTCCCGGCGGCTGGCGGCGGCCGCACCCGGTCAAGGACGAAAATGGCTCCCGATCCGCCTGCCTTGCTACCTGGAGCGTCTGGCGCCACGACGGCGACGGGCATGCCACCCGTTGCTCCGGTCGGCGGCGCTGGCCTTCATGCGAGGCGGGAAGCGTCCGCTGCGTCGTTCGCCGGCAGCCTGCAGGCGGTGCTGGCGCAGCCGGGGAAAGCTGCGGCGGTTTCCGTGGCGAGCGACCCGGTTGCAGGCACCACTGAAACCGGGGCGGCCGCTCCGGGACCGGGCCTTGCCGCACCACCCGTGGCCGCGGTGGCGGCCAAGTTGACGCCACAGGATCGCGCACCCGCCGGCAAGGCTCGAGGCCCCGCGACATCCGCCGGTTTACCGGCAGCCCGCTCGCCTGGCCCGGGGCCAACTGGCGCACCGATAGCCGACACGCAGCCGCCAGGATTGCCGCAGCCAATCCTGGTGACGCTGTCGTCTGTCCCGTTGCAGCCCGCGGCACCTTCTGCCCAACCGCTTGACCTGCCGCGCGCGGAAGCCGCCGCGGCGGCAACGTCCGCCACGCAGCCCGGCCCGGCGGTGCCAGCCGAGCTGGATTGGCCCGGTGCCGGTCGGGAGATGCCGCAGGCCAATGCGGCCTTGGTGCCGGTTGCGGCCACGCCGGCGATGGCGGCCGAAACGGCTCCGGTGCTCGCGGCGATACCAACGGCAGCCGAAGCCACCGCAGCCGGGATCACGATGCCCGCTCCGATCGCGGGGCCGACGATCCATGCAGAAAAACCCGGACTCGCCGATAATCCGGTCGCTTCACCAGGCTTCCCGGCTGGTTCCCCGGCGCAGCAGGTGGCGCCCGCCCTGCTGTTGCTGGGCAATGCGGGGGGCCACTCAGCGCCCGGCATGCAGCGCCTGACGCTGCGGCTGGACCCAGCGGCGTTAGGCCAGGTCGAGATCCGCATCGACCGGCTGACTTCGGGACCGGCCGAGATACGCATCGCCGCGGAGCGTCCTGAAACGCTGGTGCTGCTGCAGCATGACCGCCACCAGCTCGATATAGCGCTGGACCAGGCCGGCATCCCGGCCGCCCGCCAGATCGATTTCCAGATCACTCCCCGGATCCAGCCGGCCGGCACCGGCGATGCGTCTGCGGGGGCTTGGGACGGTACCCGGAACGGCGGTGGTCAGAGCGGTTCGGGCGAGGGCCACGGCGACGCCGGCCGGCAGGGCAGCGCCGGCCGGACGCAAGCGGGGATTTCATCGGCTGCGCCAGGATGGTTGCGCGCCGGCGTCGACATCACAGCCTGAACCCACGGCAAGGAGAAAGACATGAGCCTCGCATCCGTCGCTGCCCAGCAGGCGAGCGCCGCCTCGACCAGTGCGGCTTCCACGAGCAACAACGCGCTCGCCACGCTGTCGGGCAACTTCCAGAACTTCCTCGGCCTGCTGATGACGCAGCTGAAGAATCAGGACCCGACCAGCCCGCTCGACACCAACCAGTTCACCAGCCAGCTGGTGCAGTTCACCGGCGTGTCGCAGCAGATCAACACCAATGCCAGCCTGACCCAGCTGATCCAGCTGACCCAGAGCGGCCAGGTGATGCAGTCCTCCTCGCTGGTCGGCAAGCAGGTCGAGGTCGCCTCCGACCATTTGACCTTGCAGAACGGCGCCGGCGACGTGCGCTACATCTCGCCCGGCACCCAGCCGGTGGAGATCGCGGTGTCGAACGATGCCGGCGCCAGGATTTCCGACGTGACGGTCGCGGCGACCAAGGGCGTCAACGACTGGAAGTGGGACGGCACCGACAGCCACGGCCGCAGGGTGGCCGATGGCGCCTACAAGGTCGCGGTGCTGGGCGCCCAGCCTGACGGCAGCACGGCGGCTTTGCCGTTCACCGTGGTCGGCACCGCGACCAGCGTGCAGAAATCCGGCAACACGCTTCAGCTGCAGCTGGGTGCGCTGGGCGTGGACTTCTCCAAGGTGCAATCCGTGGACGGAACAAACTGAAAGTGAGGCGGGTCCGCGGCCGCTGCCCCATTGCTTGAACGAGGGCGGGGCTGGGCAGAGCGCAGCCTTGCTTCGTTAATCGCCCGGTAAGCGCAACAGGCGAAGCTCCGCGCATCGGCAGGAAGCCGAGCAGCCAGGGGTTGGGCCGCGCATGCGGAATGGGGTCATCAGTCTGTCGGCGCAACCAGGATGAAGGCCCTGCTCGATGGGCTGCGCGCGCTCGGCCCGATGCGGCTTGGCGCCATGGCGGCGGTCGCGGTGGGCATACTCGGCCTGCTTGCGATGCTGGCGATGCGTGGCGGCAATGATCGCATGGCGCTGCTATACGGCGACCTCGATCTGCGCGACAGCGGCCAGGTGGTGGACCATCTGACCCGCAACCACATCGCCTTCCGCCTCGCCGGGCAGGGCAGCCAGATCCTGGTCCCGGTCGATCAGGTGGCGCCGGCCAGGCTGCTGCTGGCCAAGGACGGGCTGCCGTCGGGCGGCTCCATCGGCTACGAGATCTTCGACCGCGGCGACGGCATGGCGGCGACCGACTTCCAGCAGAAGATCAACGAGACGCGCGCGATGGAGGGCGAATTGTCCCGCACTATCCGGGCGATCAACGGCGTGCGGGCGGCGCGCGTGCACCTGGTTCTGCCCAAGCGCGAGCCGTTCGCGCGGGAACGGCAGGACGCGCAGGCGAGCGTGCTGCTGACCATGACCGGGGTCGCCAGGCTCGATCGCGGCGGCATCCAGGCGATCGTCAACCTGATCGCCGCGGCGGTGCCGGGATTGCGGCCGCAGAATATTTCGATCGTCGATGCGCGGGGCGATCTGCTGGCGCGCGCCGGCGAGCCTGTTGGCATGACGGGCGGCATCACCGGCGGCGTCTTGTCGTCGGAGGAGATACGCCGCGCCACCGAATTGCGGCTGTCCCATTCGGTCGAGGAGATGCTGGAACGCAGCCTCGGCGCCGGCCACGTCCGCGCCGAGGCCGCGGTGCGGATGAGCTTCGAACGTGTCGCGGAAACACAGGAGAAATACGATCCCGAGGGCTCGGTCCTGCGCAGCCAGCAGAACGTTTCCGACAATACCAAAAGCACCGAGGCCAATCCGACCGTTTCGGTGCAGAACAACCTGCCGAACGCAGATGCCGGAACCACCGCCAGCGGCAGCCAGCAGGCGCGCCAGGAGGAGACCAGCAACTTCGAGATCGGCAAGACCGTGCGCACGACGACGCGCGAGCAGCCGGTGATCGAGCGCATCAGCCTGGCGGTGATGGTGGACGGGATCGTCGCACCGGGGCTCGACGGCAAGGCCGTGTGGCAGCCGCGCGCCGAGGAGGAGCTGGCGCGGATCGTGTCACTGGCCAAGACGGCGATCGGCTTCGACGAGAAGCGCGGCGATCAGGTCGAGGTCGTCTCGATGCGGTTCGTTCAGGAAGATGCGGGTCCGGGTATCGATCGCCCTGGCCTGCTGGGCTTGAACATCGAAAAATCCGACCTGATGCACCTTGCCGAAACCGGGCTGTTTGGCCTGATCGGATTGCTGGTGCTGCTGCTGGTGCTGCGCCCGATGGTGCTGCGCATCACCACGCTGCGGCCGGCGCTGTCCGGCGGCGACGCCGTGGCGGGCCTGTCGGGCCCAGGTCTTTCAAGCGCCGGCTTCTTGGCCTCGCCGCAGGAAATGGCGGGCGCCGATGGCAGCGCCGGCGTGCCGTTGCTCGAGGATGACAGCATGGTCAACCTCGCGCAGATCGATGGCCAGCTGCGGGCCTCCTCGCTGCGGCGGATTGCCAACCTGGTCGAGAAGCATCCTGACGAGACCTTGGCGGTAATGCGCGGCTGGATGGCGGCCGAGCCGGCGTGATGCTGAAACTCGAGAATTACCGCGGCGTCACCGGCGCGCAGAAGGCGGCGATCCTGATGATGACCTTGGGCGACGAGCCTTGCGCGCGGCTCTTCACCCTGATGCACGAGGACGAAATCAAGGAGATCTCGTCGGCGATGTCGCAGCTGGGCTCGATCCGCGCCGACATCGTGGAGCGCCTGTGTGCCGACTTCATCGAGAGCATGGGCAGTTCCGGTAACCTGGTCGGCAGCTACGAAAGCACCGAGCGGCTGCTGCAGAAATCGCTGCCGCGGGACCGCGCGGCGCAGATCATGGAGGAAATCCGCGGCCCGGCCGGCCGCACGATGTGGGACAAGCTCGGCAACGTGCATGAGGCGGTGCTGGCCAACTACCTCAAGAATGAATACCCGCAGACGGTCGCCGTGGTGCTGTCGAAGGTCAAGCCCGACCACGCCGCGCGCGTGCTGGCGATGCTGCCCGACAGCTTCGCCATGGAAGTCGTGATGCGGATGCTGCGCATGGAGAGCGTCCAGAAGGACGTGCTCGACGGTATCGAGAAGACGCTGCGCGCCGAGTTCATGACCAACCTGGCGCGGACCACAAGGCGCGACGCGCACGAGATGATGGCCGAGATCTTCAACAACCTCGACCGCGCCTCGGAGGCGCGCTTCATGGCCGCGCTGGAGGAGCGCAGCCGGGAGGCGTCGGAGAAGATCAAGGCGCTGATGTTCACCTTCGACGACCTGGCCCGGCTATCGGGTTCGGCGGTGCAGACGCTGCTGCGCTCGATTGAGAAGGACCGCCTGCCGATCGCGCTGAAGGGCGCCTCCGAGTCGGTACGCGACCTGTTCATGAAGAACATGTCCGAGCGCGCCTCGAAGATGCTGCGCGACGACATCGAGGCGCTTGGGCCGGTCAAGCTGCGCGACGTCGATGAGGCGCAGGCAGCGATCGTGCTGCTGGCCAAGGATCTGGCGGCGCAGGGCCAGATCGAGATCAGCGAAGGCGCGGACGAGGAGATGGTCAATTGAACCACGGCACGATTCTGACGCGCGGTGGCGGCGGTACCATCCTGTTCGCCGAGGATTTCGATTTTCAGGATACCGGCGGCGATGAAGCGCCAGTCGCCGCTTCGTCGCCCGCGCCGGTCCATGACGCCGAGGATCTGGCAATGGCCCGCATCGAAGGCTTCGAGGCGGGGCTCCTCGCCGCGCGCCACGAGATCACGGCCGAGGACGAGGCTCGGCTGCGCCACGCCGTCGGAAATATCGCGGCCAGGCTCGACGAGGCGACCGAAGCCGCGCAACGCACGGCCGCCGACGCCGCTGACGCCATCGCGCTTCTGTTGCTGAGCACGTTGGGCGCCGTGCTGCCGACGCTGTGCGCCGCGCATGGCGATGCCGAGGCCGCATCCGTCGCCCGCGCCGTGCTGCCGGCGCTGAGCGCCGAGCCGGTGATCACGATCCGCGCCCATCCGCAGACCGTGCCCGCGCTGGAACGCGAGATCGTGCGCATCGATCCCGATCTGCCGGCACGCATCCGGCTAATGGTGACCGAGACGATGCTGCCGGGCGACATCCGCATCGCCTGGCAGGACGGCGTGGCGGCGCGCGACACGAGTGCGCTGTGGAACGAGATCGTTGCGGTATTGATCAGCAACGAACTGATGCCGTCGAACCCGTCATAAGGAGCCCGTCGCCATGGCCAATGAGATGGAACTTGCTGAATTGACCGAGGGCAGCGCCACTGGCCCGGAGACCACGGCGCCGCGCGGCGCGCGCGAGCTCGACGCGGTCTACGACATCCTGGTCACGGTCAGCGTGGTGCTGGGCAAGGCGACGATGCAGGTCAGCCAGCTGCTGAAGCTCGGCCGTGGTGCGGTGGTCGAACTGGACCGCAAGCTGGGCGAGGCGATCGACATCTACGTCAACAATCGGCTGGTGGCGCGCGGCGAGGTCGTGATGGTCGACGACACGCGGCTCGGCGTGACGATGACCGAGATCATCAAGGCCGATCGGGCGGTATAGGAACTTCGAAATGCGAGTTCTGATCATCGGATCGCTGGCCGGGGAGCTGGGGCAGGCGGCGCGGATCGCGATGGCTCGCGGCGCCAGGCTGGATCACGCCGACGATGCCGAGACGGCGCTGGCCTGCCTGCGCGGCGACGCGCGGCTCGACCTCGTGCTGTGCGACGTGGCGCACGATGTTGGCGCCGTGGTTCGCGCCCTGGTGCGGGAGCGGATCGCCGTGCCGGTGGTCGCCTGTGGTACCGGCGACGATCCGGAGGCGGTGGTGCGTGCGATCCGGGAGGGTGCGCGCGAATATCTGCCGCTGCCGCCTGACCCCGACCTGATCGCCGCCATCCTGCAGGCGGCATCGGGCGAAAGCCACGTCATGGTGGTGCGCGACCCGGCGATGGCGGCGTGCGTTAAGCGCGCCGAGCAGGTTGCCGGTTCGGAGGCGTCGGTGCTGATCCAGGGCGAGAGCGGCACCGGCAAGGAGGTGATCGCCCGCCACGTCCATCGTCGCTCGCGCCGAGCCGGCGGGCCGTTCGTCGCGCTGAACTGCGCCGCCATCCCCGACAACCTGCTCGAGTCCGAACTGTTCGGCCACGAGAAGGGCGCCTTCAGCGGCGCCGTCGCCCGGCGCATCGGCAAGTTCGAGGCGGCCGACGGCGGCACGCTGCTGCTCGACGAGATCAGCGAGCTCGACATCAGGCTGCAGGCGAAACTGCTGCGTGCCGTGCAGGAGCGCGAGATTGACCGGCTGGGCGGCACCGGGCCGACCCGGGTCAACGTCCGCATACTGGCGACCACCAACCGGGACCTCGCCCGCGAGGTGACGCTCGGACACTTCCGCGAGGATCTGTATTTCAGGCTCAATGTGGTGGCGCTGCTTGTGCCGCCGCTGCGTGAGCGTCCGGCCGACATCGCAGCTCTGGCCGAGCATTTCGCGCGGCGCTACGCCGAAGTCAATGGCCTGCCGTTCCGGCCGGTTTCGCCGGCGGCGCTGGCGCGGCTGCTGGCGCATGGCTGGCGCGGCAACGTGCGCGAGCTGGAGAACACGCTGCATCGCGCGGTCCTGCTGGCGGACGGCGCGGAGATAGCGGCGGCGGCGATCGAGGTCGGCGGGATGGATGCGCGGATCGAACCGGCGGCCGCCATGCCTCCCGCGACACGCTCGCTTGCCGGCCGGCGGATGGACGATGTCGAACAGGACCTGATCCTGCAGACTCTGGGCCATACGCTCGGCAACCGCACCCATGCCGCGACCCTGCTCGGCATCTCGATCCGGGCGCTGCGCAACAAGCTGCGCGACTACACGCATTCGGGTGTCGCCGTGCCGCCGCCGGCCAATGGCCTGGCACACGTCATGGAGGCCTGACATATGGCCGAGGCGAACGTGATCGCCGGAGGGGCCTGGCTGGACCGGCTTCGCGCCATCACCCCCGGCACCGATGTCGGGCTGGCGCTCGGCGTCATCGCGCTGCTGTCGGTGCTGGTGCTGCCGCTGCCGACGATGCTG
>JANXRT010000043.1 GCA_025356735.1 Acetobacteraceae bacterium
GGCTTGGCCCAGAAGCGGTTGTCGTCGGCATGCTCGGGAAACAGGTGGCGCAGCTTCGGCATCACCTGCTCGGCGAACAGCTTTGTCGAATACATGCACTTGTCGACCGGCATGTTGCCGACCTGCAGCAGGCAGAAGATGTTGCCGACATGCAGGTTGGTGCAAAGATCCTCCATCCGCTGGCGTACGGTCTCCGGGGAGCCCGCGATGATGTAGCCGCCATCGACCAGGTCCTTCCAGGTCAGCGGCGGCGCCACGGTGCGGGAGTACTGGTTCACGTTGCCGGTCTGCAGCGTCTTTATGGTGCGGTAGCCGGGCGCGTCGGCGAAACCCGGGAACACGTGCAGGCAGCGGTTGTAGAAGTAGAACGCGTGCTCGGAATACAGCCGCTCCGCCTCGGCGTCGGTCTCGGCGACGAAGATGGTCTGGGCGAAGCCGGCGCGATACGGGGAATTATCGGCGTTGCGCTCGCCGACGCGGTTCCAGTAGCCCTCCATCAGCGACTGCGCGCGCTTGTAGCCGGAGAAGCTGAGGTAGGAGTAGCTATAGGTGTTGTCCAGGCAGAAATCGTAGGTCTCGACCGACCCGCCACCCGGGATGTGGATCGGCGGATGCGGCTTCTGCACCGTCTTTGGCCACAGATTGACGTGGCGCAATTTGGTGTACCGGCCGTTGAACGCGAACGGCTCGTCCTCGGTCCAGGCGCGGATGATCAGCTCGTGCGCCTCGGCGTATTTCTCGCGGGTCAGCGCCGGGATGGTGCCGTAGCAGAAGTTGGTGTCCATCGAGGTGCCGACCGGGAAGCCCGCGACCAGCCGCCCGCCGGAAATCCCATCGAGCATGGCGAACTCTTCCGCCACCCGGATCGGCGGGTTGTAGAGCGCGATCGAGTTGCCAAGCACGACGATGGCCGCGTTCTGCGTGCGCCGCGCCAATGACGCCGCGATCAGGTTGGGTGACGGCATCAGGCCGTAGCCGTTCTGGTGATGCTCGTTCATGCCGATGCCGTCGAACCCCAGCGTGTCGGCGTATTCGAGCAGGTCGAGGTAGTCGTTGTAGACGTGGTGGCCCTTGACCGGATCGTACAGCTTGCTGTCGATATCGACCCACACCGAGCGGTTCTTCTCGCGGAAATCGTCCGGCAGATGCGGCCAGGGCATCAGGTTGAACCAGGTGAAGCGCATGATCTGTCTCCGTGCTACTTGCCGGTAGATTGACCCAGGCGAAGGGCGGTGTCCAGTTGCGCGGCCGGCGGCTTACCGTTCAGCTGACGCGCTTGCGGCTGTCCTTCGGCGATACCGGGAACGTCACCGCGGCGGCGCCGAAGATCAGCCCGAGCGAGCCTGGCAGCAGCCAGGCCGGACGGTCGAGCAGCGGCTGGATCAACCGGTCGGTGACCCAGGACGACGCCAGCCCCGCCAGCCGATCGGGCCACGAGGCATCCACCCAGCCTAGCACGGTGACGAGGTCGGGCGGTTGCACGCCGACGCTGGCGAGCGCGAAGGCGGCCACCAGCATGACGGCGGAAAACAGCATGAATGTCCGGCGCAGCATCAGGTGAACAGCTTCTCGCTTTTGCGGCCGTCGTAAAGCCCGGCCACGAAGTCGCCATAACCGTTGTAGATCACCGTCTTCACGGTGCGCTCGTCGCCGATCAGGGTCTCGTCCGCCTGGCTCCAGCGCGGGTGCGCGACGCCTGGGTTGACGTTGGCCCAGAAGCCGTACTCGTCGGGGTTGATCTGCTCCCACAGGCTGACCGGGCGTTTGTCGGTGAAGCTGATGCGGACCAGCGCCTTGGCCGACTTGAAGCCGTATTTCCACGGCAGCGTGACGCGCAGCGGCCCGCCATTCTGCGGCGTCAGCGGCTTGCCGAACATGCCGGTGGACAGGAACGCCACGTCGTTGGCGGCCTCGTCGATCGCCACGCCCTCGATATACGGCCATGGATACAGGGGGGATCGCACCCCCGGCATCATCTTCTTGTCCGCCAGGCTCTCGAACACGATGTACTTGGCGCTCGGCTGCGGGCCGGCGACGCGCAGCAGCTCGGTCATTGGAAAGCCTGTCCACGGCACCGTCATCGCCCAGCGCTCGACGCAGCGATGGCGGTAGATGCGTTCCTCCAGCTTCACTTGCTTGAGCAGGGTGTCGATGTCGAGGGTCTGGGGTTTCGCCACCATGCCGTCGATCACCACCGTCCACGGCCGCAGCTTGAGTTGCTGGGCGCTGCGCCACAGGTTCTTGCCCTCGCTGAACTCATAGTAGTTGTTGTAGGTGGTGGCCGCCGTTTCCGGCGTGATGTCACGCCCCGCCAGGTATTTCGGGTTGCGTGGTCCCGCCCCGCCAGGACCGACCTCCGCCGTTTGGGCCACCGCCATGTTGGCGACCGACAAGGCGAGCGACGTGCCGAGCAGCGTCCGTCGGCCGATCACGGCGGCCTCCGGCGTGACACGGCTTTCCGGTATTTCCCAGCCGCGTCGTCGAACGATGTGCATCAGCCTGTTTCCTTAGTATCGAAGCATTGGGCACTCGGCATGAAGCCCGGTCCTACGTCATCTTGGCCGGGCCGGCATCCGGATCAAGGCGAACGCCGCGCCGTCGCCACCCGCGCACCCTCGGCAAGCGAGGCGAGCTTGGCCCACACCACCTGCTCGACGACCTTGCCACGGCCGGCGGAGGTATCAAACCCGCAATCGACGCCGGCGATCACCCGGCCCGGATCGCCGACCGCGCGGGTCACGTTCTCGATACGATCGGCGATGACCTCCGGATGCTCGACGAAATGGGTCAGCGGATCGATCACGCCGGCGACGATGACCTGGTCGTCGTCCAGTCGGGTGGTCTCCAGGCAACGGTACTCGTGGGCGTGGCGCGGGTTGGCGAATGGCAGCACGAAAGCCCCGACATCGGCCTGCCGCAGCACCGGCAGGATGTCGGCCAGCGGGACGTCGCAATCGTGCGGCGCCTCGTAGTTGCCCCAGCAGACATGCAGCCGCACCCGGTCGCGCGGGATATTTATCAGTGCCGCATTGATGGTTTCCAGCACGCGCTCGACAAAGCCGAGGAAGGCGGACAGCGGCTGGTCCTGATAGGTGATGTGGCGCTCCATCGCGAGGTCCGGCGCGTCGATCTGCAGGATGTAGCCATGCGCGACGATGGCCTCGTACTCGACCCGCAGCGCCTCCCCAAGCGCCGCCAGATAGGCGCGCTCGGTGTCGTAGAACTTGTTCAGCATCGCCGCCGCGATGATGCCGGGCGACGGCGCGGTGAAGAACGCCTCCTGGTAATCACCGTTATGCGAGGCCAGCGCGTGCCGGAAATCGTCGCACTCGGCGGCGACAAGGGAGCGGTCAAGGTAGCGCACCTCCGATGTCGCGGTCGGCAGGGTGCCGCGCAGGCTGACCGCCGGCCTGCCCGGGATCGGCCGCTCCATCTCCGCCTGCAAGGCCGGGTATTTGGCGATATCGGCGAAGACGCGCCGGTTCCAGGAACCCCCAAAACCGCTCATGCGATGGCGGACATAGAGGAAAAAGGAATCGCGCTGCTGCTCGCCGTTATTGACGATGTCGATCCCGGCCCGCGTCTGACCGTCCAGCACCCCCGCCAGCGCCGCGCGCCCGTCGCGCGCCAGGGCCTCGGCATCGACCGCCTCGCCGGCCTGGCGCGCGGCATACATCGCGGTCAGGCCGGCGGGCCGCGGCAGGCTGCCGCAATGGGTCGTCAGATAGCGGTCCGTGCTGCGCAACATCCTGGTTTCCCCCTCGCCCGTCGCTTTCATCCTGGGCGCGACCTACCATGCGGCGAGGATCGAAAAAGGGGAATACCGCGATGAGCCAGCACGACCGCGCCCACGCCTTCCGGGCCCTGCACCAGGCACCCGGCATTTTCGTCATCGGCAATCCGTGGGACGCCGGATCGGCGCGCGTGCTGGCGGGGCTCGGCTACAGGGCGTTGGCAACCTCGAGCGGCGCGATGGCCGGCACGCTCGGGCGCCAGGATGGCCAGGTGACGTGCGACGAGGCTTTTTCTCACTGCCGCGCGATCGTATCGGCCACCGACCTGCCGGTATCGGCGGACCTGGAGAAAGGCTTTGCCGACGATCCGGCCGGCGTTGCCGAAACCATCCGCATGGCCGCCGAAACCGGCCTCGTCGGCGCCTCCATCGAGGACGCGACCAACGATCCGGCCCAGCCGTTGTTCGGCTTCGATGAAGCGGTCGCCCGCGTTGCCGCCGCCGTCGAGGCCGCGCGCCGCCTGCCGTTCCCGTTCACCCTCACCGCGCGGACCGAAAACTTCGTGCGCGCCAGGCCGGATTTGGACGACACCATCCGCCGGCTGCTGGCGTTCGAGGCGGCCGGCGCCGACGTGCTGATGGCGCCGGGTTTGCCCGACCTGGCGGCGGTTCGAAAGGTCTGTGCGGCGGTCTCGCACCCGGTCAACTTCATGGCCGGGATCAAGGGCCGATCGTTCCGGATCGATGAACTCGCGGCCGCCGGCGTCAGGCGCGTCAGCCTGGCAAGTTCGCTCTATCGTGCCGCCATGACCGGGATGGTTGCCGCCGCACGGGAAGTCCACGCGGATGGCGGCTTTGGGTATCTCGACGCATCGCTGTCGACGGCCGAGTTCAACAGCCTGCTGACCGGGCGGTAGGCTGGGGACGAAGGCTCACGGTTAGCGGCCATGCGAAGCTGAGTTCATGGCCATCCGGGTCGGTGATGTGGAAGAACCGTTCGCCCCACGATGCATCTCGCGGCGCCGTGTCCGGCCGGTAGCCCGCCGCGACAAACCGCGAGTGCAGCGCATCGGGATCGGAATCGTAGAAGATCGCGCGGCCCCACCACGACCATTGTTTCGTCGTCGGTTGAAGGATCAGGTTGAGGTAGCCCGGTCCGACATGAAACGTCGTGAATGAGGCCGTTTCGCCGCCGCGCAGCAGCTTCATGCCGACGACCCGATAGAAGGCGACGGAAACTGCCATGTCGTGGGTCGCGAACGTCACGGCGCTGATGCTGTGGATCATGTGCTATGGATCATCCTGGCAGGCCGCCGAGCAGGTCGCGCGCATCCGCCATGTCCTCAAGGTGAAGGATGGCCCGCGCCATGCCGGCGGCGCAGTCGGCGCTCAGCGGCCGGACCGCATTGGCGGCGCAGTCGGTGAATTTCCGCGCGAGTTGCTCGACGTTCAGCGGGTTCTCCGGCGATCCAAGCGGGGCCTTGGTCTCGACCGTGTGCTGCGCTCGATGCCGGTTGCGCCATCGAGATGG
>JANXRT010000075.1 GCA_025356735.1 Acetobacteraceae bacterium
GTCGGCCAGAGCATGCTCAAGGCCGCCGAGATGGCGCTAACGGCTCCCGGATCGCCGCAGCTGCTGTCGAAGGACACCGGCGGAACCCCCGACGGTGCCGCCGCCGCCGCGCGCGCCGGCATCGCCGCCGGTGCCGGGCTGATCCTGGGGCCGCTGACCTCGGCCGAGACGGTGGCGGTGGCACCGGTTGCGCGCGCCGCCGGCATCGCCGTGCTGGCCTTCACCAACGACCCGGCCCAGGCGCAGCCCGGCGTCTGGACCCTCGGCATCACGCCGGGCCAGCAGGTTCGCCGGCTGGTCGGCGCGGTGCAGGAGCAGGGCCATGACCGTTTTTCCGCGATGGTGCCGGACAGCGACTTCGGCCGCGCCATGCAGCAGGCGCTGGTCCAGGCCGCCGCTTCGCGCGGATTGGCAGCGCCCGAAACACGGCTCTACGGCCGCGGCATGGCCTCGATCACCGCCGCGGTGCGCGACGTGTCCGGCTATGCCAGCCGTCGCGGCCCGCTCGACGCGCGCATTCGCGAGGCCCGCACCAGCGGTGGCGCGGAGGGTAGGCGGGAGGCTGCGGGCATCGCCAAGCAGGGCGTGCCGCCGCCGCCGATGGATGCCCTGCTGCTGGCCGACACCGGCGAGCCGCTGACCGAGATCGCGGCGCTGCTGCCCTACTACGACATCGACCGTGGCGCCGTGCGGGTGCTCGGCCCAGCCCTGTGGGCCGACCCGGCCAGCCAGTCCGGCCAGTTTCCCGGCGCCTGGTATGCCGCGCCGGACCCGGCAACGCGCGGCGAGTTCGTTCAGGCCTACACGGCGAGATACGGCGCCCCGCCGACGCCCGTTGCCGACCTTGCGGTAGACGCCGCTTCGATCGCCCGGCTGTTGGCGGGCGGCCCCGGCTTCTCGGTCACGTCGCTGACCACGCCTTCGGGCTTCTCCGGCGTCGATGGCCCCCTCGCGCTGCTGTCCGATGGCCAGGTGCGGCGCGGCCTAGCAGTGTTCGAAGTGCAGCGCGGCGGCGCCCAGATGGTGGCGCCGGCCCCGCAATCCTTTGCCGCGCCGGGAAGCTGATCGGCCCGATGCGCCTCGGGGTCGTCCTCACGGCGGCGTCGGTCATCGCTGCAACGCCCGTTCTTGTCCTCCTGGTGTTTTCCATCGCCGGACTGCTCCCATTGCAGGCGGCCCTGGCCGGCATCTTCGTCACCTTGGCGGCCGCATTCGCGCTGGCGCTGGTCTGGGCCCGCGATCTGGAGGTGATCTTCGGAACCCTGCGTCAGGAGTTGGCCGAAATGTCCGTCGACCGGCCGGCTGCGATTCCGACCCTGCCCTCGATGAGGCGTCTGAAACACGAGGCCGAGCGCATTGCCCGGCATCTGTCTTCGCGTGTCGCACGTGTCGAGGCGATGCGCCGCGCCGATGAGGCGATCGTCGAAAAACTGCCCGATCCGCTGGTCGTGCTCGGCGCCGACCGCTCGGTGCGGCGCTCCAACGCGGCGGCGCGCTCGGCATTCGGTGCCGACATCCACGCTGTCCTGCGCCATCCCGACCTGCGCGCGGCGATCGACCGCGCCTTCGCCGCCGCCACGCCGCAGACCGCCGCCATCCTGCTGCCGGTGCCGGTGCCGCGTGACGTGCATGCCAGCGTGATCCCCATCGACCCCCCGTTATCGGACGGCGGCCGGGCGATGATCGTGCTGTCGGACCGCACGCGTGAGAACGCGGTCGAGCGGATGCGGGCCGATTTCGTCGCCAACGCCAGCCATGAGCTGCGCACGCCGCTGGCCAGCATGATCGGCTTCGTGGATACGCTGCTCGGCCCCGCCGCCGACGATCTGCCGGCGCAGCGCCGGTTCCTCGGCATCATGGCCGAGCAGGGCGCGCGGATGAACCGACTGATCGACGACCTTCTCAGCCTGTCGCGGATCGAGCTGATCGAGCACCAGCCGCCATCCGAGCGTGTCCATCTGTTCGAGGTCGTCGATGTCATCGCCGCCGGCTTTGAGCCGCGGTTGAGGGATCGCGCCGTCACCCTCGATCTGCGGCTGGATCGTGGCCTGCCGCCGGTGCTTGGGGACGCCGACCAGCTGGCGCAGGTGGTGCAGAACCTGGTCGACAACGCGGTGAAATACGGCCGCGACGGCGGTACGGTGCGCATCGATGCGGGGCGGGCGTCGCCCGGCGAGAAATTCCCGAACCGCCCCGGCGCGCTGCTGGCGGTGACCGACCAGGGCCAAGGCATCGCGCGCGAGCATCTGCCGCGATTGACCGAACGCTTCTATCGCGTCGACAAGGGCCGGTCGCGCAACGCCGGCGGCACCGGGCTGGGGCTCGCCATCGTCAAGCACATCGTCAACCGCCATCGCGGCCAGCTGCTGATCGAGAGCGAGGTCGGGCGCGGCACCACGATCACCGTGTGGCTGCCGCTGGCACCGGCTCCAGCTCTGGCCGCGGTGGCGGATAGTGGCGCAGCAGCCGTAGCATGAGTGCCATGGCGGGCAGGGCGGCGAACAGGCACACCATGTAGAAGCGTGGCCATCCGAGGGCGCGCGCGAGAACGCCCGAGAAGCCGCCGATCGTGTGCACGGCGATGGCCGACAGCGACGACAGCAGCGCGTAGTGGGTTGCCGTGAAAGCCAGCGAGCACAGGCCGGAGAGATAGGTCAGGAACGCCGCATCGGCCATTCCCTGCGCGAACGCCTCGGTGGACACCGTTCCATACAGCACCCGGAGATCGCCCGGCGAGTAGGCGAGGAAAAGGTACATTGCCATCGCCACCGTCTGTACCCAGCCGGTCCATAGCAGCGCTCGGCCAACACCAAGCCGCGCCACCAGCCAGCCGCCGGCCGTATAGCCGGCAAGGGTGGCGCCGAGCGAGAACGGCCCGTTGCCGGCGATCTCGGCGCTGGAAAAATCCAGCGCGCGATAGAAGGGCGCCGTCATGATGCCGGCCATCGCCTCGCCGAGCTTGAACAGCGCGACGAAGGCCAGGATGGTCGCCGCGCCGGGACGGGAGATGAATTCCTGCAGCGGTGCCACGACGCTGGTTCGAAACCGCCCGGCAAGGCCCGCGGCCACCGCCCGCGCCGCGGTCAACGCGGGTTCGGGCGCCAGCAGCGTCGCCGGCAGGCCGAGCGCGATCAACCCCGCGACCCCGAGCAGCGCCGCCGTCCAGCCGATTCGGCCCGAGAGCGCGATCACGCCCGATGTCGCGATCAGCAGCGCCACCCGGTAGGCCCAGATATAAACAGCCAACGCGGCCCCCTGTAGCCGTGGCGGAAAGCTTTCGATGCGCCAGGCATCGACCACGATGTCCTGGCTGGCGGACAGGAACGCGACCAGCGCCGCCGCAGCCATGGCGGCAAGCGGCGCCGACGCGCTGGAGCAGGCGAGCAATGCCGCCGACAGCACCAGCAAGGGCTGGATGACAAACAGCCAGCCGCGCCGCCGGCCCAGCCGGTACAGCCCAAACGGCGCCCGCATCTGGTCGAGCATCGGGGCCCAGAGGAACTTCAGCGAGTAGGCCAGCCCAATATTCGCCGTCAGACCGATTGCCGCCAACGACGCCCCGCCATCAGCCAGCCATAGCCGGAAGGTGAAGCCTGACAGCGGCAGCGGCAGGCCGGCGGCGAAGCCGTAGGCGGCCATGATGAGCAGTCGGCGGTCTATCTTCATTTTGGTCGATCTGGTTTTAGTAAGCATGGGGCTCTGCCCCAAACCC
>JANXRT010000085.1 GCA_025356735.1 Acetobacteraceae bacterium
CGTCTGGGTGCCCAGGGCATTCGGATCAACTGCGGTGGCCGCCTCGGTGGCGCCGAAATTGCTCGGACCGAGTGGTATCGCGAGGGCCGGGTGCCGTTGCACACGCTGCGCGCCGACATCGATTTCGGCGTGGCGACGGCAAAGACGACGTATGGCACCTGCGGGGTGAAGGTCTGGATCTTCAAGGGCGAGATCCTGACCAACGACCCGCTGGCCCAGGATCGCCGGGCGGCCGAGCAGGCTCCCCAGCGGTAAATGACGCGCTAAGGATTTTTCGAAAATGATGTCTCCCAAGCGGACCAAGTACCGCAAGGCTCATAAAGGCCGTATCCACGGGCTTGCCAAAGGCGGCACGGCGCTGAATTTCGGCGCGTTCGGCCTCAAGGCATTGCAGCCGGAGCGGATCACCGCGCGCCAGATCGAGAGCGCGCGCCGTGCGATCACCCGCGCCATGAAGCGCGCCGGGCGCGTGTGGATCCGGATTTTCCCGGATGTGCCAGTCACGACGAAGCCGGCTGAGGTTCGCATGGGCTCCGGCAAGGGCAGCCCGGAATTTTGGGTGGCACGGGTCAAGCCGGGCCGCATCATGTTCGAGATTGATGGCGTGACGCCGGAACTGGCGCGTGAGGCGCTGACGCTGGGTGCCGCCAAGCTGCCGATCAAGACCAAGTTCATCCAGCGTATCGGAGATGCCTGAGATGGCGAAGTCGACCTTCACAAGGCCCGCGGACGTGCGGGCGAAAACTGGCGACCAGCTCGCGTCCGGCCTGCTCGATCTCCGCCGCGAGCAGTTCAACCTGCGTTTTCAGCGGGCCACTGGCCAGCAGGAAGGCCAGGGCCGTATCAAGCAGGTGCGTCGTGAGATCGCCCGCGTGAAAACCATCCAGGCGGAGCAAGCCCGCTCCGCCGTCAAGTCCTGAGAGGAGTAGGGCGATGCCAAGGCGCGTCCTGACCGGGCGAGTGACCAGCGACAAGATGGACAAGACGGTTACCGTCCTCGTCGATCGTCGCATCATGCACCCGTTGTACAAGAAGTTCATTCGGCGCTCGAAGAAATATGCGGCGCATGACGAGGTCAACCAGTGCGAGACCGGCGACAAGGTCCGCATCGAGGAATGCCGGCCGATCAGCAAGCGCAAGACCTGGATTGTGGTCGAGCGCAACGGCGATCGTGTCGCCGGCACCGAGGCGTTCCTCGGCAACGTTGCCGCCGACCAAGCCGAGCATGCGGCTGAACTCGCGGCGGCGGCGGCTCAGGCTTCGCCCGATCTCGCCGCTGGCGCTCAGGCGTAGGAAATAGAAGATGATCATCGTTGAAACCAACCTTGAGGTCGCCGACAACTCCGGCGCCCGTCGCGTTCAGTGCATCAAGGTGCTTGGCGGATCGAAGCGTCGCGTGGCCTCGGTCGGCGACGTCATCGTGGTGTCGGTCAAGGAAGCGATCCCGCGTGGCAAGGTCAAGAAGGGCGACGTACACCAGGCCGTGGTGGTTCGCACAAGCTTCCCAGTGCGCCGGCCCGATGGCTCGGCGATCCGGTTCGACCGCAACGCGGCGGTGCTGATCAACAAGCAGCAGGAGCCGATCGGCACCCGCATCTTTGGCCCGGTGGTGCGCGAGCTGCGCGGCAAGAAGTTCATGAAGATCATCTCGCTCGCTCCCGAGGTGCTGTGATGGCCGCGCGCATTCGCAAGGGCGACACCGTCGTCGTCATCACCGGCACCGACAAGGGCCGCCGTGGCGAGGTGTTGAGCGTCATGCCGAAGGATGACCGTGCGGTGGTCCAGGGCGTGCGCATCGCCAAGCGTCACACCAAGCCGACTGGCATGGGCCAGCCTGGCGGCATCATTGAGCGTGAGGCGAGCATTCACTTGTCGAACCTGATGCTGATCGATCCGAAGTCCGAAAAGCCGACCAAGGTCGGGTTTCGGATGCTGGACGGCGGAAAGAAGGTTCGGGTCGCGCGGGTCACCGGCGACGTGATCGAGAGCTGAGGAAAAGACCGTGAGCGAAACCGAAACCACGCGCGCCGTGCGCCTCACGCCGAGGATGCAGCAGCGCTACATGGACGAGATCCGGCCCAAGTTGCAGACCGACTTCGGCTACAAGAATCCGATGCAGGTGCCGAAGCTCGAGAAGATCGTTATCAACATGGGCGTCGGCGAGGCCGCCGGCGATCAGAAGAAGCTGGATGCGGCGGTCGCGGAGTTGACGTTGATCGCCGGCCAGCGTCCGGTGAAGACGGTGGCCAAGAAGGCGATCGCCGGCTTTAAGATCCGGGCTGGCCTGCCGATCGGCACCAAGGTAACGCTTCGGAAAACCCGCATGTACGAGTTCCTCGACCGGCTGGTGACCATCGCCATGCCGCGCGTACGCGACTTCCGCGGCATCACCGGCAAAGGGTTCGACGGCCGTGGCAACTTCGCCATGGGCCTCAAGGAACAGATCATCTTTCCAGAGATCGTCTACGACAAGGTCGATAGCATCCGCGGCATGGACATCGTGTTCGTGACGACCGCGAAGACCGATGCCGAGGCGAAGGCGCTGTTGAAGCTGTTCGACGTGCCGTTCGCGGCCGAGCCTGCCAAGGCGGCCTAGACGCAGAACCAGGCGGCCCTTCGGGGCCTTGTGAAAAGAGTTTTGGAACACCGCCGGGAATCGTCCCGGGACAGGTTCCGGAGGTAGGGACAGGATGGCCAAGACTTCTTCGGTCAACCGCAACACCAAGCGCGAGCGCATGGCGAAGCGGGACAAGGGCAAGCGCGGCGTGCTCAAGGCGATCGTCATGGACCGCACGCTGCCGGTCGAGGATCGCTTCAACGCGACGCTGAAGCTGGCCGAGTTGCCGCGCAACGGCGCCAAGGTCCGCATACGGCTGCGCTGCGCGCTGACCGGTCGGCCGCGCGCCAACTATCGAAAATTCAAGCTCAGCCGTATCGCGTTACGTGAGTTGGCCAGTTCCGGGCAGATCCCGGGCATGGTCAAGGCGAGCTGGTAGGAACGGCAGATGTCACTTTCCGACCCATTGGGCGACATGCTGACCCGCATCCGCAACGCGCAGCGCGCCCGTCACACGGCGTGCGTGGCGCCAGCCTCGAAGCTGCGCGCCCACGTGCTGGATGTTTTAAAGCGTGAGGGCTTCATCCGCGGTTTCGCCGCTGAGGAGCAGCGGCCGGGCGTAGCACTGCTGCGCATCGAGTTGAAATACAATGAGGGCGAGCCGGTGATCAAGGAGATCACCCGCGTCTCCAAGCCCGGCCGGCGGGTCTATTCGAAAATCCGCGAGCTGCCGCGGGTCTATGCCGGGTTGGGTATTTCCATTCTTTCCACGCCGCGTGGCGTGATGAGCGATGCTGAGGCCCGCGCCGCCAATGTCGGCGGCGAAGTCCTTTGCCGCGTATTCTGACGGGGGCACGGCAATGTCACGCGTAGGCAAATATCCCGTTGAGATCCCGGCCGGCGTCCAGGTCGCGATCATCGGCCGGCGGCTGACCGCCAAGGGCAAGCTTGGCGAACTTGGACTCGACCTGACCGACCACATCGACGCGGCGGTCGAGGGCGACGTCGTTCGCGTCACTCCGCGCGGCAATGCGGCGCCGGCCCGCATGATGTGGGGCACCACGCGGTCGCTGGTCGCCAGCATGGTGCAGGGCGTGTCGGTTGGTTTCACCAAGTCGATGGAAATCACCGGCACCGGCTTTCGTGCCTCGGTGCAGGGTTCCAACTTAGTGATCAACCTCGGCTTCTCGCACGACGTGGTCTATCCGGTTCCCGCGGGGATCAAGATCACTTGTGAGAAGCCGACGGCGATCAAGGTCGAGGGCGTCGACAAGCGCCTGGTTGGCCAGGTGGCAGCGGAAATCCGGGCCTGGCGTCCGCCCGAGCCGTACAAGGGCAAAGGCGTGAAATATGACAACGAGGTTATCCTTCGTAAGGAAGGAAAGAAGAAGTGATGGATTTTTCAGGCACTCGGGCGAACGATCATGGCTGACAACAAGGGTTTGCAGGACCGCAGACGGGCGCGGTTGCGCTACCAATTGCGCCGCAAGTCGGGCGGGCGTCCGCGCCTGTCGGTGTTCCGGTCGGGCAAGAACATCTATGCCCAGGTCATCGACGATGCGGCTGGCCGGACGTTGGCCTCGGCCTCGACGCTCGACAAGGATCTCAAGGCCGGGCTGCGGCACGGCGCCGATAGGGACGCGGCGACCGCGGTCGGCAAGCTGGTTGCCGAGCGGGCGCTGGCCGCCGGCGTGACCGAGGTCGTGTTCGACCGCGGCTCGTATCTGTACCATGGCCGCGTCAAGGCGCTGGCCGAGGCTGCCCGCGAGGGCGGCCTGGCCTTCTAGGAAAAACATATGGCACAGCATTCAAGGGACGGCGGTGGCCGTGGCGGCCGGGAACGCGATCGCGATCGCGACGGCGGCGATGACATCATTGACAAGCTGGTCACCATCAACCGCGTCGCCAAGGTGGTGAAGGGTGGGCGCCGGTTCGCTTTCGCCGCCCTGGTTGTGGTCGGGGACCAGAAAGGCCGCGTCGGCTACGGGGCCGGCAAGGCGCGAGAGGTTCCCGAGGCGATTCGCAAGGCCACCGAGCGCGCCAAGCGCAAGATGATCCGGGTGCCGATGAAGGAAGGCCGCACCCTGCATCACGATGTGGAAGGTGTTTTCGGCGCGGGGCACGTTGTACTGCGCTCGGCCGCGGCCGGCACTGGCATCATCGCCGGCGGCCCATTGCGCGCGGTATTCGAGACGCTGGGCATCGGCGATGTGGTGGCCAAGAGCCTCGGCAGCCGCAACCCGCACAACATGGTCAAGGCGACGTTCGCCGCCTTGACGCGGTGCGCGTCGCCAAGGTCGGTGGCGATCCGCCGCGGCAAAAAGGTTTCCGACTTGTTGGGCCGCCGCGATGCGCCGGATGCAGCCGGCGAGATGGCACAGGAGGGCGCGGATGCCGGAGCATGATTTGTCTGCCGCTCGCGCGCCGGAAGGTTCGGCGCTGCCGCGGAAGAAAGTACGCGTCACCCAGATCGCGTCGGGCCTGGGGCGCAAGCCCGGGCAGATCGAGACGTTGATCGGTTTGGGGCTGAACAAGATGCGGTCGGTGCGGGAGCTTGAGGACACACCCTCGGTTCGCGGCATGATCCGCAAGGTTGCTCATCTGCTGAGGGTCGAGGAACTGTCCTAGGGTGCGAGCCCGGGACAGCAGGGGATTGCCATGAAGCTCAATGAACTACGCGACAATGCGGGCGCGCACCTGAAATCCAAGCGGCTGGGCCGCGGCATCGGCTCCGGCAAGGGCAAGACGTCCGGCAAGGGCGTCAAGGGCCAGAAGGCGCGCGAGGGCGTTGCCATCAACGGTTTCGAGGGCGGCCAGCTGCCGCTGTATCGCCGGTTGCCGAAGCGCGGTTTTACGAACATCTTTCGCAAGACCTATGCGCCGGTCAATCTTGGTACGCTGGACAAGGCGATCGAGTCGGGCCGCATCGATGGTTTGCAGCCGATCACCGAACTCGTTCTACAGAATGCCGGCTTGGCGCGCAGCGGCGGGGTCAGCGGCGTTCGCCTGCTGGCCACCGGCGAGATCACCCGAGCAATCGACATTACGGTGTCCGGCGCCTCCGCGGCGGCGGTTCTGGCAATCGAGAAGGCCGGTGGCAAGATAGTGACGACGGTAGTGAAGCCAGTTCCCGCGGCG
Source organism: Acetobacteraceae bacterium (assembly GCA_025356735.1). Classification (GTDB taxonomy): domain Bacteria; phylum Pseudomonadota; class Alphaproteobacteria; order Acetobacterales; family Acetobacteraceae; genus PALSA-911. The sequence goes on from JANXRT010000085.1 coordinate 5,696, forward strand.
GAGCTTTCCTCCTAAAGTAACGGGTTCTAAGGGACTAGTCCCTTAGCGGGTCCAGGGCAGAACCTTGGCCTTCCTAACCTTCTTCTAGGAAAAACCCATGGCCTCCGCCGCCGAGCAGCTAGCCTCCAGCATGA